>NZ_JBKQWU010000020.1:0-59931 GCF_047275745.1 Amaricoccus sp. W119
AAAGGATCGTGCCCCATCTGTTGGTGTAGCTCACGGCGGGCCTGGCGCTGACTGGCGGGCGGAGCTGGTCAGTCGCGCTGAGCGGCAGGCAAGCTGACGGTGAGATCATCGCGGACCTGCCGGTGGCGCATCCGGCCGCGCTCGACCGCGCCGCGCGGATGATCCTCGAGGCGAAGCGCCCGCTGGTCATGCTGGGCGCCGGCGCCAGCCGGCCGAGGCTCGCGGCGGGCCTGAACGGCTTCTTCCGGCGGCTGCGGCTCCCGTTCTTCACCACCCAGATGGGCAAGGGTTCGGTCGCCGGCGGTTCCAACCTCTACATGGGGACCGCGGCGCTCTCGGAGCGCGACTACGTGCATGACGCGATCGACCGCGCCGACCTGATCCTCGCCATCGGCCACGACACGATCGAGAAGCCACCGTTCCTCATGGGGCAGGGCGGTCCGAAGGTGATCCATGTCGGCTACACGCCCGCCTCGGTCGAGCAGGTCTACTTCCCCGACGCCGAGGTGATCGGCGACGTCGGCCCGAGCCTCGCGCTGCTGGCCGACCGCCTGGAAGGCCGGCTGCCGCCGGAATCGCCGCTCCTGCCGCTCCGCGAGGGCATCCTCGACCGGATCACCGACCGCGACGACGAGGAGCGTTTCCCGCCGACGCCGCAGCGGATCGTGCGCGACGTGCGGCGGGCGATGCCGGAGGACGGGATCGTCTGCCTCGACAACGGGATGTACAAGATCTGGTTCGCCCGGAACTACCGCACCCGGGTCGCCAACACGCTCCTGCTCGACAACGCGCTCGCCACCATGGGCGCGGGCCTGCCCTCGGCGATGATGGCGTCCATGCTCCATCCCGAGCGCCGGGTCATGGCGGTCTGCGGCGACGGCGGCTTCATGATGAACAGCCAGGAGCTCGAGACCGCGGTGCGGCTGAAGCTCAACCTCGTGGTGCTGATCCTCGAGGACAGCGCCTATGGCATGATCCGCTGGAAACAGGCGGTGGACAACTTCGCCGACTGGGGCCTCACCTTCGACAACCCCGATTTCGTCAAATACGCCGAGGCCTATGGCGCCAGCGGCACGCGCGTCGAGGCGACCGAGGAACTGACTCCCGCGATCGACAATGCCTTCAAGGCGGGCGGCGTGCATCTGGTCGTGGTCCCGATCGACTATTCCGAGAACGTGCGGGTGCTGGTCGACGAGCTGAAGAGCCGTCAGCTGGCGGAAGTCGAATGAGCCAGCCCGCGGCCATCGAGGTTCGCTCGCCCTACGATGGCGCGCCGGTCGGGTCGGTGCCCTGCTCCGGCCCGGAAGCGGTCGAGCGCGCGCTCGGGACGGCCTACCGCCTCTTTCGCGACCGCGCCGGCTGGCTTTCTCCGGCGCGGCGGATCGAGATCCTGACCGCGACCGCGGCGCTGATGGAGCGGGATGCCGAGGCGCTGGCGGTCCAGGCCGCGCGCGAGGGCGGCAAGCCGCTCACCGACTCCCGCGTCGAGGTCGCCCGGGCGATCGACGGGGTACGTACCTGCTGCGAGCTTCTCCGTGGCGAAGCGGGCCGCGTCGTGCCGATGAACCTCAACGCGGCCTCGGCGGATCGTGTCGCCTTCACCCAGGCCGAGCCGATCGGCGTCGTCGTGGCGATCAGCGCCTTCAATCATCCGCTGAACCTGATCGTGCATCAGGTGGCGCCGGCGATCGCCGCCGGTTGCCCGGTGGTCGTCAAGCCGGCGAGCGCCACGCCGCTTTCCTGCTTCGGCTTCGTCGCGCTGCTGCGCGAGGCCGGTCTGCCGGAGGACTGGTGTCAGGCGCTGGCGCTCGAGAGCGACGAACTGGCGGGCAGGCTCGCCGCCGATCCGCGCGTGGGCTTCCTGAGCTTCATCGGCAGCGCCCGCGTCGGCTGGAGCCTGCGCGCGAAGCTCGCTCCCGGCGCGCGCTGCGCGCTCGAACACGGCGGCGCCGCGCCGGTGATCGTCGCGGCCGACGCCGATCTCGACCTGACCGTCGGGGCGCTGGCCAGGGGCGGCTTCTACCATGCCGGACAGGTCTGCGTATCGGTCCAGCGGGTCTTCGTCCATGTATCGATCGCGGAGGAGCTGGCGAAACGACTCGCCGGATGCGCCGGTGCCCTGAAGGTCGGCGATCCGCTGTCGCCCGGGACGGAGGTGGGTCCGCTGATCCGCGCGGGCGAGGTCGAGCGCGTCCACGCCTGGGTGGGGGAGGCGGTGGCCGGCGGCGGCGCGCTGGTGGGCGGCGGCCAGCCGCTGTCGGAAACCTGCTACCCGCCGACGGTCGTGTTCGAGCCGCCCGCCGATTGCCGTCTCTCGCGGGAAGAGGTCTTCGGGCCGGTCGTCGCCGTCTATGGCTACCATGACATCGAAGACGCCTTCGCGCGGGCCAACGCGCTGCCCTGGGCCTTCCAGGCGGCGGTCTTCACCCGCGACTACGCGACCGCGATGCGTGCCTATCGCGGCCTCGACGCCTCGGCGGTCATGCTCAACGATCACACCGCCTTCCGCGTCGACTGGATGCCCTTCGCCGGCCTGCGCCGATCGGGCCTCGGGGTCGGCGGCATCCCCTACACCTTCCACGAGATGCGCGTGGAGAAGATGTTCGTCGGGCCGATGCCCTGACCGACGCGCCGCGGGCACCCACCGCGCCGCCACCGACCGCTCCGTCGTGCCGTCCCGTCGGGCGAGCCCGATGGCCAGCCTGACCGCGAAACGGGCACCGGGTCCGAACCCTGATCCCGCCGCGCCATCCTCACCATATCGCCGGAGATACATCGGAAATGACGACGAGTTTCGCCTTTGAAACGACCCGCTCGGTCCTCTGCGAAGTCGGCGCCAGCGCGCGGATCGGAGAGATCATGGCCGGCCGGGGCTGCCGCGCGGTCGCCTTCGTGACCGATGCGATGATCCTGAAGCTCGGCCTCGCCGACGCGGCCCTCGCCGGGCTCGAGGCGGCCGGCATCGATGTCTGGGTCTTCTCCGACGTCGTGGCCGATCCGCCCGAAGCGATGATCGTCGGTGCGATCGAGGAGGCGCGGCGGCGCGGGATCGACGGCGTGGTCTCGATCGGCGGCGGGAGTTCGCTCGATACCGCCAAGCTGATCGCCGTCCTCACCCCCTCCGACCAGTCGATCGCCGACGTCTATGGCGTCGGGCTCGTCAGGGGCGAACGGCTGCCGCTCCTGCTGGCGCCGACCACGGCCGGGACCGGGTCGGAGGTCACGCCGATCTCGATCGTCACCACCGGGACCGCCGAGAAGAAGGGCGTGGTCGCACCACAGCTTCTGCCCGACTGGGCGCTTCTCGACGCCGAGCTCACCGTCGGGTTGCCGGCCGCCGTCACCGCCGCGACGGGGATCGACGCCATGGTGCATGCGATCGAGGCCTATACCTCGAAGCTCAGGAAGAACGTGGTCTCGGACTGCCTCGCCCGCGAGGCGCTGCGGCTGCTTGGCGGCAATATCCGCGCCGCCTGCTTCGATCCCGGCAACCGTCAGGCGCGCTCGGACATGCTGCTCGGCTCGATGCTCGCCGGCATGGCCTTCGCCAACGCGCCGGTGGCCGCCGTGCATGCGCTCGCCTATCCGCTCGGCGGCCACTTCCACGTGCCGCACGGGCTCTCCAACGCCCTCGTGCTGCCGCAAGTGCTCGCCTTCAACATGCCCGAGGCCGCGCCGCTCTATGCCGAACTTGGGCCGATCGCCTTTCCGGAACTCGCCGGCGAGCCGGAGACCGCCCGCGCGGAGGGCCTCGTCGAAGGCTTCGCGGCGCTCGCGCGCGAGCTCGGGATGAAGACCCGGCTCTCCGAGGTCGGCGTGAGCCACAACAACCTGCCGATGCTGGCGGAGGATGCGATGAAACAGACCCGGCTTCTGGTGAACAACCCGCGCGAGATGACCTACGACGCGGCGCTCGACATCTACGCGGCGGCGCTCTGAGGAGGAGGAGAAGATGGCTGCGACTGGAAATCCGTTCTTCGACGCCTGGATGGACGCCGGCAGGCGCTTCTTCGAGGAGGGAGGGACGACGACGGCCTGGCCGGGGACTCCCTCCGGGCTGACCGACCTCACGGCCCGGGCCGAGGAGAACTGGCGGCTCTGCCAGCGCCAGGCCGAGGACTGGGTGAAGGCGTCGAGCCGCTGGCTGTCCGGCGGGGGGGGGGGGGCCGGCGGCGGCACGCCGGAGGAGACGCTTCGGCGCATGCTCGATCCGTCGCGCTTCCTGTTCGCGGGCACCGACGAGATCAACCAGGCGATCCAGCGTCTCGTCGAAGGGCCGGAGTTCGCCGATATCGGAACGCTCGAACGGCAGGTCCTGAAGGCGACCCGCGAATGGTTCGCGCTGCGTGAGGCGAGCGCCGCCTACCGCGCGGTCACCGCCGGCGCCTGGAGCCGCGCCTTCGCCAGCTTCACGCGGGAGATGGCGACATCGCCCGAGGCTCTCGCCCAGGGCTCCCGGCCGGTACTCGACCGCTGGCTCGCCATCGCCAACGAGGAGCTCATCCGCACGCAGCGAACCGACGAGTTCCTGAAGGCGCAGCGGGAGCTGCTCGCCGCCGGCGTCGCCTACCGTCTCAAGGAGCGGGAGCTGGTCGAGGTCTGGTGCGAGACGCATTCGATCCCGACCCGGACCGAGGTCGATGACGTGCACCGGACGGTGCATGAGCTGCGCGGCCAGATCCGCGCGCTCCGCGCCGAGGTGGCGGCGGCGCGGCGGGCGGCGCCCGACATCGAGGCCGGGCCCACCACAAAGCCAGAACCCGCGACGAAGGCGCCCCGGCGCCGGACATCCAGAACTCCAGCCTGAGAGGCGCTCGCATGTCCCAGCCAGTTTTCAGACCGGACCAGACCTGGCGCGAAGCCATGGAGTTCGGAGCGCGGTTCGCCCGCGGCGCCGAGGCGCTCGGCCGCGTCCGCGACGCCGATGTCGATGTCGGCGCCACGCCCAAGACCGAGGCGATGCGCGTCGAGAAGGTGTCGCTGCACCATTACGCGCCATTGCCCGGCGTCGAGATCAGGACCGGGCCGGTCCTGATCGTCTACGGGCTGATCGGCCGCTACACGATGGCGGATCTGCAGGAGGACCGCTCGCTCGTGAGGAACCTGCTCGCGCGCGGGGTCGATCTCTGGGTGGTGGACTGGGGGCACCCGTCGCGGGCCGACCAGTTCCTGACCATCGATTCCTATGTCGACTGGTATCTCGACGATTGTGTCGAGCACATCCGGGAAGTCGCCGGCATCGACTCGGTCTCGCTGCTCGGCATCTGCGAGGGTGGCACCTTCTCGACGATCTACGCGGCGCGCCATCCGGAGAAAGTCAGGAACCTGATCCTCACCATCACGCCGATCGACTTCCACGCCGACCTCGACCACGGCGATCCGAGCCACGGTTTCATCAACCTCTGGACCCGGAGCCTCGACGAGGACGACATCCACAAGCTGATCGACGCCTTCGGCAACCTGCCCGGCGAGATCATGGCCTCGGTGTTCCAGCTGATGACGCCGGTCCGCACCATGACCAAGTACAACCTCGACCTGCTCGACGTGGTCGATGACGACAAGAAACTCCTGAACTTCCTCAGGATGGAGAAATGGCTGTCGGACCGTCCGCATCACCCCGGCGCGGCGGCGCGGCAGTGGCTGATCGACCTTTACAAGGAGAACCGCCTCGTCGGCGGCGATCTCATGATCGGCGGAGAGCCGGTGCGCCTCGACCGGATCACCATGCCGGTGCTCAATGTCTACGCGCTCCAGGATCATATCGTGCCGCCGCCGTGCTCGACGGCCCTCGGCCCGCTCATCGGAACCGAGGACTATACCGAATTGCCGCTCAAGGGCGGGCATGTCGGGGTCTATGTCAGTTCGAAGAGCCAGGGCATCGTGGGCGAGAAGATCTTCTCCTGGCTGTCGGAGCGGCCGTGAGATGCTGGGCAAGCAGGTCAGTCCGGATCAGGCGGTCGCGGTCATCCGCGACGGCGACACGGTGTCGATCTCTGGGTTCGTCGGGGTCGGAACGCCGGACGAGCTTCTGATCGCGCTCGAACGGCGCTTTCTCGAGACCGGACATCCCCGCGGCCTCACGCTGGTCTTCGCCGCCGCGCCCGGCGACGGGCGCGAGCGCGGACTGAACCGGCTCGCGCATGACGGCCTCGTCAAGCGCGCGATCGGCGGCCACTGGTCGCTGGTGCCGAAGCTCGCGCGGATGGCGGTGGAAGGTCAGATCGAGGCCTACAACCTGCCGCTCGGCGTGATCTCGCAGCTCTACCGCGAGATCGCTGGCGCGAAGCCCGGCATGCTCTCCAAGGTGGGCCTCGGCACCTTCGTCGATCCGCGCCAGTCGGGCGGACGGATCAATGCGCGCACCACCGAGGACATTGTGCGCCTCACCGAGATCGATGGCGAGGAATGGCTCTTCTACCGCGCCTTCCCGATCGATGTCGCGCTGCTCAGGGCCACCACCGCCGATCCGCGCGGCAATGCGACGATGGAGCGCGAGGCGCTGAAGCTCGACGCGACCTCGTCGGCGATGGCGGCGCACAACTCCGACGGCGTCGTCATCGTGCAGGTCGAGCGCATCGCGACCGCCGGCTCGCTGGCCCCGAAACGCGTCCAGATCCCCGGCGCGCTCGTCGATTGCGTCGTCATCTCGGAGCCGGAGAATCACCGGCAGACCTATGCGACACCTTACAGCCACGCCTTCTCGGGCGAGCTTCGCGTGCCGCTCGATGCCCGGCCGCCAATGCCGCTCGACGCGCGCAAGGTGATCGCCCGGCGCGCCGCGATGGAACTGCCGCTCGGCGGCGTCGTCAATCTCGGGATCGGCATGCCCGAAGGCGTCGCCGCCGTCGCCGCCGAGGAGGGCCTGCTCGACCATGTGACCCTGACCGCGGAGCCGGGCGTGATCGGCGGCATGCCGCAGGGCGGGCTCGACTTCGGCGCCGCGCTCAATCCCGACGCGATCCTCGACCAGAGCCTGCAGTTCGACTTCTACGATGGCGGCGGCCTCGACATGGCCTGCCTCGGGATGGCCGAGGTCGACCGGCTCGGCAATGTCAACGTCTCGCGCTTCGGGCCGCGCTTCGCGGGCGCCGGCGGGTTCATCAACATCAGCCAGAACGCGAGCCGCCTGGTCCTCGCCGGAACCTTCACGGCGGGCGGGCTCGAGGTCGGCGTCGCGGACGGCGGTCTTTCGATCCGCGCCGAGGGGTGTACGCGGAAATTCGTCGAGGCGGTCGAGCACGTCACCTTCTCGGGCGAGCGCGCGGCCGCGACCGGCCAGCCGGTGCTCTACGTCACCGAGCGCTGCGTCTTCACCGCGAGCCCGAAGGGCCTGCGGCTCATCGAGATCGCACCGGGGATCGACCTCGGTCGCGACATCCTCGCGCATATGGCCTTCACGCCGATCATCGAAGGTCCGGTGACGATGGACCCGCGCCTCTTCCGGCCCGAGCCGATGGGCCTCGCGGCGGGGTTCTTCGCCGCGCCGATGACCGAGCGCATCACCCTCGACGAGGAGCGGAATCTGCTGCTGGTCAACCTGCGCGGCTACCGCGTGCGGACCCGCGCCGATCTCGACGCGATCGCTGAGCGCTGCGGGACGCTCGTCGCCCCGCTGGGCCGGAAGGTCGACATGATCGCCTGGTACGACGGGTTCAGCCTCGATCCCGCGCTCGACCAGGCCTATGCCGACATGGTCGCGGGCATGGAGAAGCGCTTCTACCGCGCCTCGGTCCGCTACACCCGCGATCCCTTCGTCCGCCTGCGCTTCGGCGCCGAACTCGCCAAGCGCGAGCTTTCGATGCGTCTCGGGCGCGACGCCATCCTGACGGGCGCCGCATGAGCGTGCCCCAGCGAACCGCCCCCGAGCCGCGCGACGCGAGCGTGCGGAGCATCGGCCGGCACGGGTACCACCGGATCGCCTATCGTGACTGGGGCGACCCGGATGCCCCGGTCGTCTTCTGCGCGCATGGCCTCTCGCGCAACAGTCACGACTTCGATCCGCTGGCGCGCCGGCTCGCCGCGCACCGCCGCGTCGTCTGCCCCGATCTCGTCGGCCGCGGCCGGAGCGACTGGCTGGCCGACCCCGCCGATTATCACCTGATCCAGTACAACCTCGACGCCACGGTGGTGGCGGCCCGCGTCGGCGCCGAGAGCTTCGACTGGATCGGCACCTCGCTCGGCGGGCTCATGGGTATCGTGCTCGCCGGCGTCCCGAACTCGCCGATCCGGCGGCTCGTGGTCAACGACATCGCGCCCGAGGTCCCGGTTTCCGCGCTTCACCGCCTCGCGCGCTACCTCGGCGCGGAGCCGCGGTTTCCCGATCTCGCTTCGGTCGAAGCCCATCTGCGCGAGACGCTGGCCCCCTTCGGCCCGATGACGGACGCGGACTGGCGCCGGATGGCCGAGACGAGCGCCGTCGCGACCGACCGCGGCTACCGGATGGCCTATGATCCCGGGATCGCCCACAACTTTCGCCGCTTCTGGCTCCCGATCCACACCAGCCTCTGGCGTTTCTGGGACCGGATCACCTGCCCGGTGCTCATCCTGCGAGGTGCCAGATCCGACTTCCTGACGCCGCCGCTGCTCGACCGCATGCTCCGCCGGCTGCCCCATGCCGAGGTCGTCGAATTCGAAGGCGTCGGCCATACCCCGACACTGAACGCCGACGCGCAGATAAGGCCCTTGCTGCGCTGGCTGGAGCTTCCCGACACGGCGGGATCGACGGCGGCGCGGGTCTCGGCGCCGGGAGCCCGCGAAGACAGTGGAGGCCAATAGATGGTCCACACGAAACGATGTCAAAAGAGCATTGATCAATGCCACATTCGATCTCGGTCGGCATGACACATCTCGGTTAGTTTCGGTCGGGCGGAGAATAACCGCCGATCAAGACAAAGTATCCGGAGGAAACCAACGTGCGAAGCCCTGCATCCCGTTTCGTCGATCGGCGCCGCCACGGCAGCCCCGATCCGCGAGTGATCCGCCGCTCCGTGCCAATGTCTCTCCGTCACCGCGGCCAGCACGGCACCGGGCTCCAGGCCTTCTAAGCCAGGTCGCGGTCGCCCGAAGCTCCGCGCCGACGAGATCATCCAGACCAAACGGGAGGCGCCCCCTTCGCCCCCGTTTTCCCCGACAGCAAGAAAACGCGTGCCCGGCGCTCGCCGAGGCGCGGAATCCCGCGACAGGAGGTTATCACTCGTGAGCTACGAAACATGGGTCGTCATCGCCGCGATACTGGCGGTCGTCTTCCTTCTCTTCATCATCATCCGGCTGAGACTCCAGGAATTCATCGCCCTGGTGGTCACCAGCATCCTTTTCGGCCTGGTGATCGGGACCGATCCCAACGAACTCATGAAGCTCATCGTGGCGGAGATGGGCGACTCGCTGGGGCAGCTCGCTCTCGTGATCTCCTTCGGCGCGATCTTCGGCACCGTGCTTCAGCGCGCGGGCGCGGCGGAGCGCATCGCGCTGACGCTGGTCGAGGGGTATTCCGACCGCGTCGTCTCCTGGGGGCTCGGGCTCGCCGGATTCCTCGTGGCGACATCCGTCTACATCGATGTCGCCATCGTCGTCCTCGTGCCCATGCTCTACGGCGTCGCACAGCGCACCGGCAAGTCGCTGCTCCATTACGGCATCCCGCTCTGCGCCGGCCTGAGCTGCGCCTATACCTTCATGCCGCCCGCGCCCGGCCCGCTTGCCACCGCCGGCATCATGAACGCCGACATCGGCCTCGTGATCGTGTTCGGCATCATCTGCGGCATCCCGGCGGTCACCGTCGCGGGCCCGCTCTTCGGCCGGTTCATCGCGAAGAAGATCATGGTCGTGCCGCCCGCCATGGCGGTGGCCAGCATCGGTGGTGGCAGCGCCTCCAGCGACGACGCGGACGGTGACGCGCCCGGCCGTGCCCGGAGCCCCGACAGCCTGCCGTCCTTCGCCAGCGTCGTGGGCGCGCTCCTCATGCCGCTGGTCCTGATCCTCATCGGCACCGTGGGGCGCGTCATCGGCGGCGACTCGAACATCGTGGCGTTCCTGACCTTCATCGGACACCCGGTCATGGCGCTGCTCATCACCTGCCTGTTCAGCATGTGGGCCTTCGGGATCAAGCGCGGCGCCTCGGCGGCGGATCTGCAGCGTCTGGCCAGCGACGCGCTTGGGCCGGCCGGCATGATCGTGCTCATCACCGGCGCGGGTGGTGTCTTCGGCGGCGTCCTGATCTCCTCCGGGCTCGGGGATACGCTCTCCAATGCCATGCAGGACGCCAGCGTGCCGCTCGTGGTGTTCGGCTTCCTGGTCTCGGCGGTCATGCGGATCTCCCAGGGTTCCGGCCTCGTCGCCATGATCACGGGCGCCACCTTCAGCTCGCCCCTCGCGGAGACGCTCGCCGTCAGCGACGCCACCGTCGCGCTCACCTGCATCGCCATCGCCTGCGGCGGCGCCGGCTTCTCCCACGTCAATGACTCGGGCTTCTGGATGGCGAACCGGTATTTCGGAATGAGCGTCGCCGACACGCTGAAGTCCTGGACGGTCATGAAGTCGCTGGTCGGCCTGACCGGCTTCACCATGGTGCTGATCCTCAGCATCTTCGTTCCCTGATGCCGCGCGCCGAGGGCGCGTAGTAAACCATCCACCATCGCCTGGCGCCGTCCCGCATCCGCGAGGCGGCGTCAGTGATGGTTCCTCGATGGCCAAGCCTGCGAGGGCACGGAGGTGTTCTGTGGCGAAGATGGGAGTTTCTTCCCGAGTTCGAATGGAAAGCGGTGGCGCTGCCGGAAAGCAGTGGGCGGCCGCTGACGCGAGTAGCGAGCGAGGTTGGGATTTCTCCGTCGATGCTGATGGCGAGGCCTAACATGGGTGTCCATGAAGGCGGGACGGGATCATAGTGACGAGGGGACTCCGCCGAGAAACTCCAGGGAGCTCGGGCTGATGGCAAAACGGCGAGCCGGTGTCGGGATCGACAGAAGGGGGCTGCTCATGGCCGGCGCCGGCCTGGCGACGGGCGCCCTCCCGTGGCCCGACGCGCGGGCGCAAGTCACGCCCCCGGGGACGGGCGCGGGCGCGCGCGACCCGGACTGGACGCTGCTCGAAGGCCGGATCGCGGGCCGGCTGCTGACGCCGGACTGGCCGCTGGGGCGATGTCTCGCGGGAGGGGACTGCGCGGCCTTCTTCGCCTCGGCGCGCAATCCCTATTTCCTCGGCGACGATCCTTCGCTCACCCAGACATTGGGCTGGGTGGACGCCTGGGTCAGCCAGCCGAGCGCCAGGGTCCTGGAAGCCGCCTCCGGCGCCGATATCGCCGCGGCGATCCGCTTCGCGCGCGAGCACGGGGTCCGCGTCGCGGTGAAAGGCGGCGGCCACAGCTACACCGGCGGCTCAAACGCGGTCGATTCGTTGCTCATCTGGACGCGCCGCCTGAACGCCATCGAACTGCACGACGCCTTCACGCCCGCGGGCGGCGGCGAACCGGTGGAGGCCGTCTCCGTCGGCGCGGGCGCGATGTGGGGGGAGGTCTACCGACGGGTCTGCGCCGGGGCAGGCCGCTACGTCCAGGGCGGCGGCTGCCTGACCGTGGGCGTCGCGGGCCTGATCCAGAGCGGCGGCTTCGGCAGCTTCTCCAAAGGCTTCGGCACGGCCGCCGCGAGCCTCCTGGAAGCGGAGGTGGTGACGGCGGATGGCACGATCCGAACAGTAAACGCCAGCCGCGATCCCGAGCTCTTCTTCGCGCTCAAGGGCGGCGGCGGCGGAACCTTCGGCGTGGTGACGCGCGTGACGCTGCGAACCCATGCGATGCCGGCGACGATCGGCGCCGTCTTCGCCGATGTCTCCGCGCGGTCGGACGCGGCCTATCGCGCCCTGATCGACCGGATGCTGCGGCACTACGCGGAGGAACTCCACAACCCGCATTGGGGTGAGCAGATCGGCTTCCGGCCGGACAACAGCCTCCGGCTCTCTATGCTCTGCCAGGGCCTCGGACAGGAGCGGATGGAGGAGACATGGGCGCCGTTCTGGGCCTGGCTGCGCGAACGCCCGGAGGATTACGTCCTCTCCGATCCGGTGATCGTCGTTCTCGAAGGGCGGCGATTCTGGGATCCGGATGTCCTGAAGACGCAACCGGGCATCGTGCTCGTGGACGACCAGCCGGGCGCCGATCAGGACCGGATCTACTGGGCCGGGAACAGGGAGGAATCCGGCCAGTTCCTGCACGCCTTCGCCTCCGCCTGGGTGCCGGAGGCCGCGCTCGAGCCGAGGGAGGCGCTTGTCACCGGGCTCTTGGAGGCGTCGCGGCGCTGGAGCATCACGCTTCATGTCAACAAGGGGCTGGCCGGGGCGCCCGGCGAGATCCGCGAGCGTGTGCGCGCGGGGACCGCGACCAACCCCGCCGCGGTCGACAGTTTCGCGCTGGCGATCGCAGGCGCCGAAGGCCCGCCCGCCTATCCCGGCGTCCGCAGCTTCGAGCCCGATACCACCCTCGCGCGCCGACAGGCCGGGCAAGTCCGCGCCGCCATGGACACCCTCAAGGCCCATGTGCCGGCGAAAGGCTCCTATCTCTCCGAGAGCGACTATTTCGAAACGGACTGGCAAGCAGCGTTCTGGGGTGGCCATCACGATCGCCTGCGCGCCGCGAAGGCCGCCTATGACCCCGGCGACCTGTTCCGCGTCCACCACGGCATCATCGCGGGGTAGTCGGCGGCCAGCGGCTTCGGTCCTTCCGCAGCGGCCGGGCCGTGCCGTGCCGTGCTATGACCCCGATACGTCCTCCGTGGGATACTACGTGTTTAGTCCGAGTCTTGGCTTGGCGGACGAACGAACCGCTACGGCCTCTCCGGGCGATCCGTCTTTGAGCCGGAGGATTTCCTTGCTTTCAGGTAGATCCTGGCGCCGGCGAGCTTGGAGGTTCGGTCGACGGCCACGAACGGTTAGATAGAGGTGGTCCCCACTTCCCGGACAGGTTCGCGACGTTGCCAAGCTTGCCCGTTGATCATGCCGCCGCTTTGAAGTCCGGGCCCTCGTGGGCCTCGGCCGGTGTGTCGAGCGCCGGGCGCGGGCGCTCGGTGTGGCAGAAGGTGATCCACCTTGGGGTCGCGTCCGGGCGTCCGATCCGGTCTCGAAGGTGTTCACGTAGACGCACTCGTATTCAGCGAGCGCCACTCTGATGAATGCGGTATGACATGACCGTGATCGGTCAGCTCCGGATGAATTCCAGCAGGTCCCGGTTGATCGTCTCGGCCTCGGTTGTCGGCATGCCGTGCGGGAAGCCGGGATAAGTTCTCAGCACGCAGTTCCGAAGCAGTTCGGCCGATTTCCTGCCCGAGATCTCGAAGGGCACGACCTGATCGTCCTCGCCGTGCATGACCATCATCGGGATGGTGATGGCCTTCATGTCGTCGGTCGCAACGGTGGTCGCATCCGGGACCGGGCCCGTAGTGGTCCCTCGCGACGGAAAGTCTCGCATTCCGGAGATCCCTCTCCCATCGCCGCGGGGCCGGTAGCAGACGACATTCAAGTTTGCTAGAAGCCGATCGCGTCGCAATATCGCGGCTGCGTCCGGGCTCTTCGTCCGGGAACTTTGTTGGGGCGGGGCATCGGTGCTGGCAGGGGACATGACGACCGGTCTTCGTGGCGCCCTCGTCCGCGGCCGGGGGGGCCGAGGGTGATGCCGGAGGCGGGAGGCGCCAGCGGGGATGCGATCGGCGATCCCTGGCTCTCGATCGTCGTCCCGATGAAGAACGAAGCCGGAAATGTCGGCTTCCTGACCCGGGCGATCGCGTCCGCCTGCGCGGAGATCGGCCCCTTCGAGGCGATCTATGTGGACGACGGCTCGACCGATGGCACCGCGGACACGATCCGGGCCCTGCGCGGAGACTTTCCCTTTCTCCGCCTGATCCGGCACGACCGGAGCGGGGGCCAGTCGGCGGCGATCCATACCGGCGTGCTCGCCGCGCGCGGTCGCGTGATCTGCACCCTCGACGGCGATGGCCAGAACCCGCCCGCCGAGATCCCGAAGCTGCTCGCGAGGCTGAGGGGGCGCGACTTTCCCGACGGCGTGGCGCTTGTCGCGGGCCAGCGGGTCGGGCGGCGGGACACGCTCTCGAAGCGCTGGGCCTCGACGGCCGCGAATGCGATCCGCTCCGCGCTGCTCCAGGACGGCACGCGCGACACCGGCTGCGGGTTGAAGACCTTCGACCGCGCGGCCTTCCTGGACCTGCCCTATTTCGATCACATGCACCGCTACCTGCCGGCGCTTTTCGCCCGCGATGGCTGGAGGATCGAGCATGTCGATGTCGCGCATGCCGCCCGGCACGCCGGGCAATCGAACTATGCCAATCTCGGCCGCGCCCTCGTCGGTATCCATGATCTTGTCGGGGTGATGTGGCTGATCCGCCGCCGCAAGAAGGCCCGGCCGGTCCCGGAAAGCCCGCGCCCCGAAGGAGTTGCCCAGTGAACCCGCTTCTCGAGTTCTTTCGCGTCACCCATTGGGGTGAGTTCTGGTGGGTCATCGTCGGCCTGCTCGGGCAGCTCAGCTTCTCGATGCGCTTCATCGTCCAGTGGATCAGGTCGGAGCGGGAGCGGAAATCGGTGATCCCGCTCGCCTTCTGGTACTTCTCGATCGGCGGTGGCGTGATCCTGCTCGCCTACGCGATCCACCGGCGCGACCCGGTCTTCATCCTCGGGCAGTCGGCGGGCCTCTTCATCTACGCGCGCAACCTCTGGCTCATTCATGTCGCCAGCCGCGCAACCTGACCGGACGCTCGCCTGGGCGCTCGCCGGCATCGCGCTCGTCACGCTCTATCGTCTGGCCCTGCTGCCGTTCAACGCGGCGGATCTCTTCACGGATGACGCGCAGTACTGGCTCTGGGGGCAGGAACTGGCCTGGGGCTATTATTCCAAGCCGCCGCTGATCGGCTGGATACTCCGGCTTTCGACCGCGATCGGCGGTGACGGGATGACCGCGATCCGCGCGCCGCTGCCGCTCATCCACGCGGCGACCGCGCTGGTCGTTCTGGCTGCCGGGCGGGCGATCTTCGGGCCGCGCGCCGGTGCCATCGCGGGGCTCGCCTATGTGACCGCGCCCGCCGTGGCGGTGGCGAGCCTGCTGGTCTCGACCGATACCCCGATGCTCTTCTGCTTCGCCCTGGCGCTTCTTTCGCACTGGAAGCTGACGCGCGCGCCTTCCGTCGGCTGGGCGGCGATGATGGGGTTCGCCATCGGACTCGGCACGCTCGCGAAATACGCGATGCTCTATTTCGTCCTCTCGGCGCTGCTCGCGGCGCTCCTGAGCCGGCGGGCGCGGATCTCGGCGCGCGACGTGGGCGTGGCGCTCGCGGTCGGCTTCGCGCTCGTCGCGCCGAATCTCTGGTGGAATTACAGCAATTCCTTCTCCGCCGTCACGCATGTGGTCGAGCACAACGCCGGGCTCGAAAACGCCGCCCGTTACGACTTCGGGCGGGTGCTGGAGATGCTGGCGGCGCAGTTCGCCGTGTCCGGGCCGGTGATCTTCGGCGCGTATCTCGCCGGGCTCGCGCTGATCCGCCGCGACTTCCGCGTGGGCTATCTGGCGATCTTCTCGCTGCCGGTGCTGGCCGTGGTGCTGGTGGTGGCGCTGCGGAGCGAGGCGAATGCGAACTGGGCGGCGGCGGCGCATGTCGCGGCCTTCCTCGTCGCGGGCTTCGTGCTCCGGGCGCGGCCGCGCTGGACGGCGGCGGGGCTCGGGATCAACCTCGCGCTCACGCTGGCGCTGCCGGTCGCGACGGTCTTCGCGACGAGCTTGCGGATCGGGGATGACCTGCTGCTCAAGCGCTATGTCGGGCGGGCGGAGGTCAGCCGGCATATCGCCGAGGTCGCGCGGACGGAGGGGCTCGACACCATCGTCTCGGGCGACCGCTCGACGCTCGCCGATGCGTTCTACACGCTGCGGGACTCGGGGCTCGCGATCTATGCCGAACCGGTCGAGGGCTTTCCGCCGCATCACTACGCGCAGAGGCACCCGCTGCCGCCGGGACCGGGCGAGGTGCTTTTCGTCACCACCTCCGCCACCGGACCCGACTGTCGCGAAGAAGGCGCGCGCGCCGTCGAGGCCGCGCGGTGGCGCGCGCGCGGCTATTCCACGCGCGAGCTATTCGCCTGGCGGGTTCCGCGCAGCTGTTTCTTCCCAGCCGAGTGAACGCGCGAGCTGAGCCCCGCGCAATATTTACATTCCGCGCGGAACGGTTCAGAAGATCCGGGCTTTCAGAAGGATTCACCGGAAATGGGATATCGAGTCGCCGTCGTCGGTGCCACGGGCNCCCCGCGCAATATTTACATTCCGCGCGGAACGGTTCAGAAGATCCGGGCTTTCAGAAGGATTCACCGGAAATGGGATATCGAGTCGCCGTCGTCGGTGCCACGGGCAACGTGGGCCGTGAAATGCTGAACATCCTCGCCGAGCGGGAGTTTCCCGTCGATGACATCGTGGCGCTCGCCTCGCGCAAGAGCCTCGGCACGGAATGCTCCTTCGGCGACCGAACTCTCCGGACCGAGGATCTCGACACCTTCGACTTCACCGGCTGGGACATCGCGCTCTTCGCGATCGGCTCCGACGCGACGAAGAAATACGCGCCGATCGCCGCGAAGGCGGGCTGCGTCGTGATCGACAATTCCTCGCTCTACCGCTACGATCCCGACGTGCCGCTGATCGTGCCGGAAGTGAACCCGGACGCGGTCGAGGGCTATTCCAAGAAGAACATCATCGCCAATCCGAACTGCTCGACCGCGCAGATGGTCGTGGCGCTGAAGCCGCTGCACGACCGTGCGACGATCAAGCGCGTGGTCGTCTCGACCTATCAGTCGGTCTCGGGCTCCGGCAAGGAGGCGATGGACGAGCTCTGGAACCAGACCAAGGGCATCTATGTCCCCGGTCAGGAGGTCGAACCGACGGTCTATCCGAAGCAGATCGCCTTCAACGTGATCCCGCATATCGATGTCTTCCTCGACGACGGCCAGACCAAGGAAGAATGGAAGATGGTCGCCGAGACGAAGAAGATCGTCGATCCGAGCATCAAGGTCACCGCGACCTGCGTGCGCGTGCCGGTCTTCGTCGGCCATTCGGAAGCGGTGAACATCGAGTTCGAGCAGGATCTCGACGAGGCGGAGGCGCGCGACATCCTGCGCGAATCGCCGGGGATTCTCGTCGTCGACAAGCGCGAGGCGGGCGGATACATCACCCCGGTCGAATGCGTCGGCGAATATGCGACCTATGTCAGCCGCATCCGTCAGGACCCGACGATCGACAACGGGCTCAACCTCTGGATCGTCTCCGACAACCTCCGCAAGGGCGCGGCGCTGAACGCGGTCCAGATCGCCGAACTGCTCGGCCGGCGGGTGCTCAAGAAGGGCGACGTTCCCGCCGAGGTCGCGGGCTGAACCCTCCACCGCCTCTCCAGGCCCCGGCGCCAAGCGTCCGGGGCCTTTCAGTCGCGGGCCTCAGTTGCCGACCGCCGGCACCACGCCAAGATAGGCGGCGATCGCCTCGCGATCCTCGGCGGGCAGCATCGCCATGTTCTCCTGCACCTCCACCATCGCGCCGCCGACCGAGTCGTAGTCGGGCGTGAAGCCGGATTCGAGGTAGTAGGCGATATCTCCCGCCGACCAGTCGCCGAGATCGTCGCCCGGCGTGATGTTCGGGACGTTCCCGTCCCCCTCCGCCGCGGGTGCGCCGCCGAGCCAGCGGGCATAGTCGGTATCGCCCGCGAAGCCGCGCGGCGTATGGCACTCGCCGCAATGGCCCGGCCCTTCGACCAGATACTGGCCGCGCGCGACCGCGGGCTCCGCGTCCGGCAGATCGAGGACGGGATCGGGCGACAGGAACGCCCACTGCCAGAGCCCGAGCCCGCGGCGGATATTGAACGGAAAGCCGAGGGCGTGGCCTGCCTGTCGCCCCGCGACGGCGGGCAGCGTGGCGAGATAGGCGCGCAGATCGGCGATATCGCCCGGCTTCATCCGCGCATAGGAGGTGTAGGGAAACGACGGGTAGTAGTGTCGCCCGTCGGGCGAGACCCCGCGCATCATCGCATTCGCGAGATCCCCGGTGCTCCAGGCACCGATCCCGTCCTCGGCGTCGTTCGAGATGTTCGGCACGGTGAAATCACCGAAATCGGTCTTCAGCACCCGCCCGCCGCCGAGCAGCAGGCGATCCTCCCCCTCGGCATCGGCCGCCGCGTGGCAGGACGAACAGCCGCCCGCCCAGAAGACCGCCTCCCCGCGGGTGGCGTCGCCCTCGGGCAGCCCCGCGATCTCGTCGTCGGACAGGCCGCGCGGCATGGTCAGCACGTAGAAGACCGCGAGCCCGACCAGGGCCAGGACCGCGAGCTTGACGATCTCCCGGCGCATCGCTCCGGCCCCCCTAATCGTCCAGGCGATACTTCTCGTGGCAGCTCTTGCATGTGCCGAGAACTGGCTGCGCCGCCGCCTTGAACGCGTCGAGATCCGCCGGGCCGTCCTTGCCCGAGGCTTCCACGGCCGCGGCCGAGGCTTCCTGGAACTTCACGATCTCCGCGTCGAATCCGGCGCGATCCGACCAGATGTCGGGCGCGGCCTCGTCGCTGGTCGCACCCTCCGGGAACATCAGGCCGAAGGTGCGGGCCGTGGCATCGAGCGTGGCGAGGGCGGCTTTCGCGACGGCGGCGTTGTAGGGGATCTCGCCCTTGAGCATCCCGCCGGCGGCGCCGGCCGCGGCGCCGTTGGCGCTCATCTGCGCCCCGCGCGCTTCGACGAAGGCTTCATTATCCTGGGCGAGAGCCGGAACTCCGAGAGCGAGGGTGAGCCCGGCGGCGAGGATCGCTTTTCTCATCAACTTCCTCCTATCGCCCGCCGGTTCCCCTGGCGGGCCTGGGATCAGTCCGGCATGCGCGCCGGTGCGCCGATCCTCTTACAGAAGGCGGGCTCTGCCAAGGCCCGGATTTCAGAGGCGATAGAAGGCGTTGGTTTCCGCGTCATAGACCTCGAGGTCGCCGTCGCCGATATCCTTCCAGGTCCCGTGCAGCTGCAGCCGGCCGACATAGACCTCCTCGGCGACGAAGGGGAAGGTCATGAGATTGGCGAGGCTGCGTAGAACCGCCTCCTGTTCCAGCCGGCGCAAAGCGGCCTCGCGCGACAGCCCCTCGGCGATCAGGGGTTTCACGCTCGGCTCCAGGATCTCGAGCCAGTGGCCGACGAAACTGTCCGGGTCCGGCGCCTGGTCCGTATTGCCCGCGTGCAGGTCGTAGCATCCCGCGACACCGCCGCAGCGGGAATGGCCCATGACGATCAGGTGCCGGACCTTCAGCACCTTCACCGCGTATTCGATCGTCGCCGAGGTACCGTGCTGCTGCCCGTCGGTGGTGCAGGGCGGGACGAGATTGGCGATGTTGCGGTGCACGAAGAACTCGCCCGCCTCCGAGCCGAAGACCTCGCTCTCCATCACGCGGCTGTCGCAGCAGGCGATCACCATGGCCCGGGGGTTCTGTCCGTGTTCCGACAGTTCCCGCAGGCGCCGGAGTTCCTCCGCCGTGCGCGCGGCGCGCCGGTCGCGGTGACGGGCGATGAGAAAAGGCGGCAGGGGTTTGGCGAATTCCATGGGGCGGTGCCTCGAAACCTTGAGCTAAACCGGTGCTATTTCGCGGGAGACGCGCCGCGCAGGCCTGCCTTACCGATAAGCTTCCCTTCACGCAACCGACCGATCTTGTCCGCCGGGCGATGCCGGTGGGGGAAATCATGGGCGCGGTACTGTTCATTCTCGACGCGCCGGAGAAGGTGGCGCTGGACGACGGACGCATCCAGGTGCTGCGCCAGTCGCTCGGCGATCAGCGTTGTCGCGAGATCATCGCGGAGGTCGTGTTTCATCTCACGGACCGGTTGACGCTCCTGAACGCCGCGCTCAGCGCGGGCGAGCGGGCTGAGGCGCGGGCGCTCGCCTCGCGCCTTGCCGGGCTCGCCGAGCAGGTTGGGCTCGTCCGCTTCGCCCAGGTGGCGCGGGATCTGCGGGATTGTCTGCGCGCCGGCGACCCGATCGCGGAGGCGGCGATCTCGGCCCGGCTCGGGCGGCTGGCCGAGTCCTCGCTCTGCGGGGTGATGCGCCACGCCGATCCCGCGGCGATCTGACCGCGGGCCCTCGCGCCGGCGGGGTTTTCACTGCGATGGAAACGGCTTAGTGTCGGCGCCGCGGCAGTACCGAGGTCACGATTCCGATGCCCATTGTCCCGACGAGCGACACGGCGGCGATCCCGCTGCTGATACTCGATCCCGGCGAACTCTCCGACTGGCTCACGACTGAGGACGCGGCGACGCGGGCCTGGGTGGGCGCCAACGGGTTCGAGGCCGGGCTCGGCGAGACGCTCGCATTGCCGGGGCCCGGGGGGGAGATCACCCGGGTACTGGTCGGCTGGGGCACGGAAAATGCGCGGTCGCGGGATCGGTTCCACCTGGCCGCGGCGCGAGGCCGCCTGCCAGCGGCGCGCTACGGCGTCGCGGACCCGCGCGTGACCGAGGTCGAGGCGCTCGGCTGGCTGCTCGGCGAGTATCATTTCGACCGCTACAAGCCCTCCAAGGCGAAGCCGCGCGACCTCGTCTGCCCGCAGGGCTGCGACCCGCGGCGGCTCGCGGTCATGTCCCGGGCAGCGACGCGCGCGCGCGATCTCATCAACACGCCTGCGCGCGACATGGGGCCCGGCGCGCTGGAGCGGGCCTTCCTCGCGCTCGCCGACAGCCACGGCGCGGAGACGCATGCGATCCGCGGCGAGGATCTCGACACCCGCGGCTTCCCGATGATCCGCGCCGTCGGTCTCGCCGCCGCCGAGGAGCCGAGACTGCTCGACTTGCGGTGGGGCAGGGAGGACGCGCCGAAGGTGACGCTGGTCGGCAAGGGCGTCTGCTTCGACACCGGCGGGCTCAACATCAAGCCCGGCGCCTCGATGGGGCTCATGAAGAAGGACATGGGCGGGGCCGCGACCGCGATGGGGCTCGCGGAGATGGTCATGGGCCTCGGCCTCGACATCCGGCTGCGCCTCCTCGTTCCCGCCGTCGAGAATTCGATCGCAGGCCCGGCGATGCGACCGGGCGACATCCTGACGAGCCGCAAGGGGCTGACGGTCGAAGTGAACAACACCGACGCGGAGGGCCGGCTGGTGCTGGCCGACGCGCTGGCACTCGCCGACGAGGAGGAGCCGGATCTGGTCCTGAGCCTCGCCACGCTGACTGGCGCCGCGCGAGTCGCGCTGGGCCCGGACGTGCCGCCGTTCTTCACCGACGACGACGCGCTCGCGGCGGATCTTTGCGCCGCCTCCGGCGCGGTGGCCGATCCGCTCTGGCGTCTGCCGTTCTGGGCGCCCTACGAGAGCCAGATCGAGCCCGGCATCGCCGATCTCGACAACGCGCCGACCGGCGGCATGGCGGGTGCGATCACCGCGGCGCTGTTCCTGCGCCGCTTCGTCGAGCGGGCGGGCGCCTACGCGCATTTCGACATCTACGGCTGGACGCCGGGGGCGAAACCCGGACGGCCGAAGGGCGCGGCCTTCCAGGCGGCGCGCGCGATCCTGAAGGTTCTGGAGGACAGATATTGATCGATGCCCGTTTCGCGTCGCGCCTCCTTCCCGCGCGGCCCGACCTCGCAGCCGAGAAGCTGCGCGGCTCGGTCGTGGCGGAGCAGTTCGCGCCCGGCGTCCGCTATTCGGTTGGCGCGCCGCTCCTCGATCTCACCCTGACACCGGACCCGGAGGCATGCCGCGACACGCAGCTGCTCCATGGCGAGAGCTTCGTCGTCTACGAGATCCGCGAGGACGGGCTCGCCTGGGGGCAGGCGGAACTCGACGGCTATGTCGGCTATGTCGCCGAGGAGGGGCTGGTCCCGCCCCGGTCGCGCGGCCAGCGGATCACCGCGCTCTGGAGCCATTCCTATCCGACGGCGAACGTGCGCGCGAAACCGGTGCTGGAACTGCCGTTCCTCGCCGAGGTTCCGGTCTCCGGCACGACGGCGGAATTCGCCCGTCTGCGGGACGGCGGACATGTGCCGCGCGCGCATCTCGCGCCGCTCGAAGGGGATAGCGTCGATCTGGCGCGGCGATTCCTCGGCGTGCCCTATCTCTGGGGCGGGCGGAGCGCGCGGGGCATCGATTGCTCGGCGCTCGTTCAACTCGTGGTGCTCGCGCTCGGGGGGGAGGCGCCGCGCGATTCGGACATGCAGGCCGCCATGCTCGGCGCGCCGCTCAGGACCGGCGATCCGGGACGGCGCGGCGATCTGATCTTCTGGCGCGGGCATGTGGGAATTCTGGAAGATCCCGAGACGCTGATCCACGCCAACGCGCATCACATGGCCGTGGCGCGGGAACCCCTCGCCGAAGCCATCGCCCGGATCGCGGCGGCGGGTGGCGGGCCGGTCACCCTCCGGCGACGGCCGAAGCTCCCGTCCGCGGTTTGACGATTGGTGCGCCGAGCGACCTGGCAGGCGATATCACGGGTGGTCTGACGAGCCGGCCGGCGATGAGGAAGGCTGGCAGAACCGCGGGCGCGTCCTCATCCTGTCCCGGCGCGGCGCCCGGGGATGATGCCTGTGCCATCCGGGAGGCTCAGTGCCGCGTCGGGGAGATGGCCGTACTCCCGGCCAGTTCGCGCATGAGCGACAGGCCGAGTTCCTCGGCGACCGTCGCGAGCATCAGCGAGACATCGGCGCGGACCATGAGCGTTGCCATCAGGATGGCATCCTCGCGCGCGCCCTCCGCCGCGAGGGCGACGAAACGGGCCAGAACGCATTCGTCCCCGCCGGCGCAGGGGCAGGACGGGGCGTGCCGTTGCAGCGGCCGCCGTCCGAAGGCGACCGTCTCGCGCAGGAGCGTGTCGAGATGCCGCGCGACGCAGCTCGCGCCGGTCGGCCCATGGCGGTCGATCAGATCCCGCCAGACCTCGGCCTGACCGAGCCGCCCCTCGCCCCACAGCCGCGCGTAAATGACGACGCGCCGTTCGAGCGGAGGCAGGTCGGCGAGCCGGGCGACGGGCGCCGCTCCGGGAACATGCCGCACGGTCATTTCGTGAGAATCAGCTTTCCCTGACGGGTAATGTGCAGGACATAGACCGTCCCGTCGAGCACGATGGTCGCCTCGGTGCCGCCGCCGGTCAGCAGCCGCGCGTCATGCGTGGGACGGGGTTTGATTTCCACCACGCGATGGGCGGTCTCACGGCGTTGTTGGAACGGCGCATTCATGCGATGTCTCCCAGGCGTTTGGCGGGCCGCCGGTTCGGGTCCCGGGCCGACGGCCACGTTGAGGATGGGTCGATCTCGCTCGTCCGTGGGACTGGCTACGAGGGCGAAGATGACAAAATCTCTCGGGTACGTCAATCCTGATAGATTAAGTCATCTACTCCTTGTGGCATTGGGGGATGAGGGGGATGAGCACGGGATTCTGGCGCGACTCGGCCGGTATCCGCTTGTCGGATCGAGAGGCGCTCGACCGATTCGCGGCCGCCAAGGTCGTCCTGCTCGGCGAGAGCCACGACCGCGCGGCGGATCATCTCTGGCAGGCCGATGTCATTCGGGCGGTCAATCGGGCGGTCAGCCGAGCCGCCATCCGGGTGCCAGGCGCGCGCGGCGGCGTCGCCGTCGGGCTCGAGATGCTGCCCTGGACGGCGCAGCCGGCGCTCGACGCTTTCGTGGCCGGCGATCTCGCCTTCGCGGGGCTGCTCGCCGAAGTTCGGTGGGCCGAGGTCTGGGGATTCGATCCGGCGCTTTATCAGCCGATCTTCAACGCCTGCCGGACCGAGCGGCTGCCGATATTCGGCCTCAACGTCGCGCGGCCACTCGTGAAGCTGGTCCGCCACGAAGGTTGGGGGGCGCTGCCCGCCGCCGAGCGGGCCTGGCTTTCGCCCGCCGCGCCGGCCTCGTCCGCCTACCGGGCCTATCTCTTCGCGATGACCGGCGGCGCGCGCCCGGATCGCGCGGCGAAATCGCCGGGTGATCCGGCGTTCGATTCCTTCGTCCGCGCGCAGCAGGTCTGGGACCGCGCCTTCGCCTGTCGTCTCAAGACGGCGCGGAACCGCGATCCGGCGCGACTGGCGATCGGGATCGTCGGCCGCGGTCATCTCGAATACGGCCACGGCGTCCCGGCGCAGCTTCGCGACCTCGGGATCGGTGGTGTCGTCGTGGCCCTGCCGGGCGCGCGGGACGTGGTGCCGGGCGAGGGTCCGATCGCGGATCTCGTCTGGGAAATCGGGTAGCGGGTCCGTCAGACCCACCACAGGAAACCGAGGATGGTTGAACTGCGGCGTTGGAGCGTGGCAGTCTCAGCCTCCGCGCGGGTCGTCACCGCGGACTAGAAGGAACCCTGGCCGATGGCTCAGCCCTCTGCGCGATCCGCGCTGATCGCGGTCGATGTCCAACTGGACTTCTGCCCTGGCGGCGCGCTCGCAGTCTCCGGCGGCGACGCGGTGGTCGCACCGATCAACCGCCTCGCGCCAGGCTTCGGCACGGTCGTCCTGACGCAGGACTGGCATCCGGCCGGCCACCTGTCCTTCGCCGCGAACCATCCGGGCGCCGAGCCCTTCTCCACGACCGAGATGCCCTATGGCACCCAGGTGCTCTGGCCGACGCATTGCGTCCAGGGCTCCCCCGGCGCGGGCTTTCACCCCGACCTCGCGCTCGACGCGGCCGATGTGGTGATCCGCAAGGGCGCCAATCCGGAGATCGACAGCTATTCGGCCTTTTTCGAGAACGACCGGAAGACGGCGACCGGGCTCAGCGGCTATCTCGCCGACCGGGGCGTCGAGGAGGTCTGGCTCGCCGGTCTCGCGACGGATTTCTGCGTCGGCTTCTCCGCGCTCGACGCGGCGAGGCTCGGCTTCCGGGTGGTGCTGGTCGAGGATGCCTGCCGGGCGATCGACCTCGACGGATCGCTCGCGCGGATGATGGGCGAGATGCGCGCCGCGGGGGTCGAGATCCGCGCCGCGGCGGAAATGGCGGAGTAGGCGCATGGTCGATATCGCAACCCGCGTCTACGATCACGCCTGGCGGATCGATCCGGTCGTGCGCTCGATGCTCGACACCGATTTCTACAAGCTCCTGATGCTGCAGACGGTGTTCCGGCGCCACGCGGATGTGCGGGTCAAGTTCAGCCTCATCAACCGCTCCGCCTCGGTCCCGCTCGCGAAGCTGATCGACGAGGGCGAATTGCGCTCGCAACTCGATCATATCCGCGGCCTGCGGCTCTCCCGCGGCGAGTCGACCTGGCTGCGCGGCAACACCTTCTACGGCAAGCGCTGGATGTTCGGCCCCGACTTCATGGCCTGGCTCGAAGAATTCCAGATGCCGGAATATCGCCTGGAGCGCCGGGGCGACCAGTACGAACTGACCTTCGAAGGCTCCTGGCCCGAGGTGATGATGTGGGAGATCCCCGCGCTCGCCATCCTGATGGAACTGCGCTCGCGCGCCGTCCTGAAGGAGATGGGACGGTTCGAGCTTCAGGTGCTCTATGCGAGGGCGATGACCCGCGTCTGGGAGAAGATCGAGCGGCTCCGCAAGCTGCCAGATCTCAGGATCTCCGACTTCGGCACCCGGCGGCGGCATTCCTTCCTCTGGCAGGACTGGTGCGTGGCGGCGATGATCGAGGGGCTGGGCGAGAATTTCCAGGGCTCTTCGAACTGCCTCATCGCCATGCGCCGCGACATCGAGGCGATCGGCACCAACGCCCATGAACTGCCGATGGTCTTCGCCGCGCTCGCGGAGAATGACGCGGAACTGGCGGAGGCGCCCTACAACGTGCTGGAGCAATGGCACGAGGATTATGACGGCAATCTGCGGGTGATCCTGCCCGACACCTACGGCACGGCGGGTTTCCTGAAGCGCGCCCCGGACTGGCTCTCGTCCTGGACCGGCATCCGGATCGACTCCGGCGATCCCGAGACGGGCGCCGAGACCGCGATCGACTGGTGGGAATCGCGCGGTCAGGACCCGCGACAGAAGCTCGTCATCTTCTCCGACGGCCTCGACGTGGACCGGATCGAGCAGCTCTACGCGCGCTTCCATGGCCGGGTGAAGATCGGTTTCGGCTGGGGAACCCTGCTCACCAACGACTTCCGCGGTCTCGCGCCGAATGATTCCCTCGCGCCGTTCAGCCTGGTCTGCAAGGCGGTGAGCGCGAACGGCAAGCCGACGGTCAAGCTTTCCGACAATCCGGCGAAGGCGATGGGGCCGGCGGATCAGGTCGAGCGGTACAAGCGGGTTTTCGGCGTCGGGGCGCAGACCGCGCAGCCGGTGCTCGTCTGACAATTCCGCGCGCGTCCATTGGTAGCGGCCGGATTCTTGATCGGCAGGTCAATTTCTGTTGTCAGAACGTCGAAATTCCCCGTTAACTTCCCGGGTCGTGGCGCGGGCGCCGCGGTGTTCCGGCCCGGCGGCCATGCCGTCTCAGGCTCAAGGAGAGGTTTTCGATGCGACATTGCAAGTCCACCACGGCTCTGGCCGGTCTGGCCTTCGCCGGGCTCGCGGCGGTTCAGCCGGCGATCGCGGAGCCGAGCGAGGAGCTGATCGCCGCCGCCAAGGCCGAGGGACAGCTCACGACCATCGCCCTGCCGCGCGACTGGTGCAATTACGGCGCCGCGCTCGACGGCTTCAAGGCGAAGTACGGCATCTCGATCAACGAGCTGAACCCGGACGCGGGCTCCGCCGACGAGCTCGAGGCGATCCGGGCAAACAAGGACAACAAGGGTCCGCAGGCGCCCGACGTGATCGATGTCGGTTTCTCCTTCGGCCCGGCGGCGAAGGCCGAGGGGCTGCTCATGCCCTACAAGGTCTCGACCTGGGACACGATCCCGGAGAACGTGAAGGACCCCGAGGGCTACTGGTACGGCGACTATTACGGTGTGCTGAGCTTCGCGGTGAACGCGGATCTCGTCACCGAGATGCCGACGGACTGGTCCGACCTCCTGAAGCCCGAATTCGCCAACGCGGTGGCGCTCTCGGGTGATCCGCGGGCCTCGAACCAGGCCATCCTCGGTGTCTACGCCGCCGGCCTCGCCCAGGGCGGCGCGGCGGGTGAGGAGGCGGGTCAGAAGGGCCTCGACTATTTCGCGGAGATGAACAAGGCGGGCAATTTCGTCCCCGTGATCGGCAAGGCCGGCACGATCGCCCAGGGCGCGACCCCGGTCGTGATCTGGTGGGACTACAACGCGCTCTCCGGCCGCGACACGCTGGCGGGCAACCCGCCGGTCGAGGTGGTGATCCCGAAATCCGGCGTCGTCGCCGGCGTCTACGTGCAGGGGATCTCGGCCTATGCGCCGCATCCGAACGCGGCGAAGCTCTGGATGGAGTATCTCTACAGCGACGAGGGCCAGCTTGCCTGGCTCGGCGGCTACTGCCATCCGATCCGGTTCAACGACATGGTCGAACGCGAGGTGATCCCCCAGGAGCTGCTCGACAAGCTGCCGGCGGCGGAAGCCTACGAGGCCGCGGTCTTCCCGACCATCGAGGAGCAGGAAGCGATGAAGGGCACCGTCACGGGCGGCTGGGATCAGGTCGTCGGCGCGAACGTGCAGTGACCGGGCCGGCCCGGCTTCGCCGCCGGGCCGTGAACCGGCGGCCGTGAACCGGACCGCGACAGGCGACCGAAACGAAGGACAGCGATGAGCGAGAGCCAGGCGGCCTCACCCGGATCTTCCAGCGGATCTCCCGCCGGATCTCCCGTCGGCCCGCCGGTGGGGTCCGGCGAGAGTTCCGGCGGAGGCCCTCCCGTCAGGCGTTCGATGTCCTGGGCCTGGATCGGCCTCGTGCCCTTCGCGCTCTTCGCCTTCCTGTTCCTGATCCTGCCGACGATGTTCATCGTCGTCGGCGCCTTCCGCGCGCCGGATGGCTCCTTCACGCTCGCGAATATCCGGGGGCTCTTCACGCCTTCGATCCTCGCCGCCTTCTGGATCTCGATCCGCGTCAGCTTCTGGTCGGCGCTGCTCGGCTGTCTGATCGGCTTCGCGATGGCGGCGGCGATCACGGTCGGGAAGCTGCCGAACGGCGCGCGCTCGCCGCTCCTGACCTTCGCGGGCGTCGCCTCCAACTTCGCGGGTGTGCCCCTCGCCTTCGCCTTTCTCGCGACGCTCGGCCGGGTCGGGCTCGTCACGGTGCTGCTCCGCGAGTGGTTCGGCTTCAACCTCTATGCGACCGGGTTCAACCTCCTGAGCTTCATGGGGCTGACGCTCACCTATCTCTTCTTCCAGATCCCGCTCATGATCCTGATCGTCACCCCGGCGCTCGACGGGCTGAAGCGCGAATGGTCCGAGGCGGCGCAGATCCTCGGCGCGACACGGCTCCAGTACTGGCGCATGGTGGCGCTGCCGATCCTCTGGCCGACGTTGCTCGGCACGCTGGCACTGCTCTTCGCCAATGCGTTCGGCGCGGTGGCCACGGCATACGCGCTGACCGGTTCCTCGCTCTCGATCGTGCCGATCCTGCTCTTCGCGCAGATCCGGGGCGACGTGCTCGGCGATCCGCATCTCGGCTACGCCCTGGCCTTCGGGATGATCTTCGTCACCGGGGTCGCGAACGCGATCTACATGTGGATGCGCGTCCGCTCGGAGAAATGGGTCCGATGAAGAGCAACCGTTTCTGGGCCTGGGCCGCGCTGATCTTCGGGCTGGTCTATTTCGCGCTGCCGCTGATCGGCATGGCGGAGTTCTCGCTCCGGATGCGGCGGGGCGAATATTCGCTCGACGCCTATCATGTCGTTCTCGGCGATCCGCAGTTTCGCCGGACCTTCTCCTATTCGGTGACGCTCGCGGTCATCACGATCATCGTCTCGACCTGCCTCACGGTGCCCACCGCCTATTGGGTGCGGCTCAGGATGCCGCGCTGGCGGCCGGTCATCGAATTCGTGACGTTGCTGCCGCTCGTCGTGCCGCCGATCGTCATCGTCTTCGGCTATATCCGGCTCTACAACACCTCGTCCTTCCTGCCCCTGACCGGATCGACGCTCGGCACCGACGCGCTGATGGTCGCGGGCTATACCGTGTTGTCGCTGCCCTACATGTATCGCGCGGTCGATACCGGGCTCCGGGCGATCGACGTGCAGACCTTGACCGAGGCGGCGCAGAGCCTCGGCGCGGGCTGGGTCACGATCCTGACCAGGATCATCCTGCCGAACGTGCTGGTCGCCGTGCTGTCGGGCGCCTTTCTCACCTTCGCGATCGTGATCGGCGAATTCGTCCTCGCGTCGCTCCTGAACCGGCCGGCCTTCGGCCCCTACATGCAGCTCATCGGTGCGAACCGTGCCTATGAGCCGGCGGCGCTCGCCGTGATCTCCTTCGCCGTCACCTGGGCCTGCATGGGGCTCATCCAGCTGGTGACCCGTTTCTCCAACGCCACGAGGGAGATGCGATAGGCCATGGCATTCCTGGATCTGGAAAACCTCCGCAAGTTCTACGGCGCGAACGAGGTGGTGAAGGATTTCACCCTCCACGTCGAGCAGGGCGAATTCATCTCCTTCCTCGGCCCGTCGGGCTGCGGCAAGACCACGACGCTCCGGATGGTCGCGGGGTTCGAGGAACCGAGCGCCGGGACCATCCGCATCGATGGCAGGGACGTTTCGCGCCTGAAGCCCAATGCCCGCGATATAGGCATGGTCTTCCAGTCCTACGCGCTGTTCCCGAACATGACCGTGGCGCAGAACGTGGGCTTCGGGATGAAGGTCGCGGGCCGGCCGAAGGCCGAGATCGGCGACCGGGTGACGGAGATGCTGCGGCTGATCGGCTTGCCCGATCTCGGCCAGCGCTATCCGTTCCAGCTCTCCGGCGGCCAGCAGCAGCGCGTGGCGCTCGCCCGCGCGCTCGCGGCGCGGCCGAAGGTGCTCCTGCTCGACGAGCCGCTCTCCGCGCTCGACGCCAAGATCCGCGTGTCGCTCCGCGAGGAGATCCGGGCGATCCAGCGGGCGCTCGGCATCACCACCATCTATGTGACGCACGATCAGGAGGAGGCGCTCTCGATGTCGGACCGGATCGCGGTCATGAACGCCGGCGTGGCCGAGCAGGTCGGGCCGCCCTTCGAGATCTACGGCAAGCCCGCGACCCGTTTCGTGGCGACCTTCGTCGGCAACCTCAACACGCTCGCCGGGCAGCTGATCGACCCGGCGAGCGGCACGGTCGCGATCGGGGAGGAGCGGATGGTGCTCGGCCGTCCGATCGCGGGACCGGAGGGGCGCGACATCGCGCTCGCGATCCGGCCCGAGGCGGTGGCGCTCGGCCCGCGCGAGGGCAACGACGTCACCCTCGATGTTCCGGTCCGCGAGGTGAGCTTTCTCGGCTCGGTCATCCGGATCAAGGGTGCGCTGGGGCAGGATCTCGTGTCGCTCGATGTCTTCAACAACGCCGCGGCGCAGCCGCCCGCGGTGGGCGCCCTCGTGCCGGTCAGCTTCGCGAGCGCTGATCTGCTGGTGATGGACGACTGACTGCGCGCGGGTGGAGGAGACCGGTGAACGAGACCCATCATCATCGCGCGGGCGCGGGCATCGTGATGATGTGCGTGGGCGTGGCCTGCCTCAGCGTGAACGACGCCATCGCCAAGGTGCTGACGGCGGGCTATTCGCCGCTGCAGATCCTGTTCCTGCGCAACATGATCACCCTGCCTTTCGCGGTCCTGATGGCCTGGCGGATGGGCGGGGCGGCGGCGCTCGGCTCCCGCCGGCCGATGGCGCATCTGCTGCGCGGCGCCCTCTGGATCGGTGCGACGGTCCTGTTCTTCACCAGCATCCGGCATCTCGGCCTCGCCGAGGCGACCGCGCTCGTCTTCGTGGCGCCGCTCATCATCACGGCGATCTCGGCGCTCTTTCTGGGCGAGCATGTCGGCCGCTGGCGCTGGCTGGCGGTCCTCGGCGGGTTCATCGGCACGCTGATCATCGTGCGCCCGGGCACCGCCACTTTCGACCCCGCTTCGCTGCTCCCCATCGCGACCGCCTTCGTCTATGCGTTGCTCATGCTGAGCGCCCGGCTGGTCGATCCCCGTGAGAGCGTCTGGACCCTGCTCCTCTACCTGACCGGTGCCAGCGGGCTCCTGAGCGCCTTGATCGTGCCGTTCGTCTGGGTCCCCGTGCGGGGCGAGGATCTCTGGCTCTTCGCCGCGATCGCCTGCTTCGGCTCCGCCGGCATGACGATGATGACGCAGGCCTTCCGACTCGCCCCGGCGGTCGTGGTCGCGCCGCTCGACTACACCGCGCTCCTCTGGGCGACGGGGTTCGGATGGCTGATCTGGAACGAGATCCCCGACGCGCCGACCTGGCTGGGCGCGATCGTGATCATTGCGAGCGGGGCGGTCGTCCTGGTCCGGCAGGCGCGGGCGAAGCGTTAGAGCCAGGCCGCGCCGCGCACGCCCGAACTGTCGCCATGGACGTTGCGCGTGAGCCTGGTGAAGAACTTGTCGCCGAAGACATGCGCCTCGATCCGGGGCGGGACGGTGCGGTAGAAGCGTTCCACGTTCGAGAGCCCGCCGCCGAGCACGATCACGTCCGGATCGATCACGTTGATGATGCAGGCGAGCGCCCGGCCGAGCCGGTCCTCGAAGCGCAGCAGCGTCTCCTCGGCGACCGAGTCGCCCTCCTCGGCCAGCGCCAGGATCTCGGCGGGTTTCGGCCCCGACTCGACGGGCAGGCCGGCCCGGCGGGCGAAATCCGCCGCGAAGCTCGGACCCGACAGCCAGGATTCGATATGCCCCGGCACGCCGCAGGAGCAGACCGGCCCCGGCCGCTCGTCGTCGAGCGGCGCGGGGAGCGGGATATGGCCGCATTCGCCCGCGATCGCGTTCACGCCCTCGACCAGTGCCCCGTTCACCACGAGGCCGCCGCCGACACCCGTGCCGAGGATGACGCCGAAGACCACCTGCGCCCCGGCGCCGCCGCCATCGACGGCTTCGGAAAGCGCGAAGCAGTTCGCATCGTTCGCGATCTTGACCGGCCGCTCCAGTGCCTGGGCGAGATCGCCCCTGAGGTCGCGCCCGTGAAGCCAGACCGAATTGCCCATGCTGACATAGCCCGTCGCGCGATCGACCGAGCCGGGAACGCCGATCCCGACGCTTCCGACCCGCGCGCCGGTCTCCGATTCGAGCTTCTCCATCAGGGATTTGATCGCCGCGACGCCGCCGTCGTAATCGAAGCGGGGTGTGGGAACCCGGGCACGGGCGCGTTCGGAACCATCCGCGTCGAGCAGGATGCCCTCGATCTTCGTCCCGCCGTAGTCGACACCCATGCGCATGCGTGGCCCTCCCGATTTTCACCAAGTATTAGGCGGGCCCGCGGAGGCGCGCAACGCCGGGTTGGCCGACCAGGGGGCCGTGCTCGTGGCGCGGCCCCGCGGGGGCCGGACCCGGGGGGCTCCGCCGTTGACTTCCCGCGGCCGGTCGGATGGGCTAGGACCGCCGGAAGGGGTCAGCGCGGGGCGCGAGGGATGTTCTGGAAGCTGCCGATGTTCGGCAAGATCAGCAAGATCGGCATCCGGCCACCGAAACCGGAGCCGGACCGGAGCGGCCTCGCGATCACCCTGATCGTCCGGAACGAGGCTCGCCACATCGGCGAATGGGCCCGGTTCCACCACAGGGCCGGGGTCCGGCGCTTTCTCGTCTATGACAACGGCTGTACCGATGCGACGCTGCCGATCCTGCGCGAGACGCTGCCGCCCGAGGCGCTCACGATCGTGCCGTGGAACCAGGTCTTCTCGGATGCGCGGATGGGTCGGGAGATCCATAATCAGGTGCTGGCCTACGCCCATGCCGCGAGCAATTTCGGCGGCGCCTTCCGCTGGATGGCCTTCATCGACGTGGACGAGTTCCTGATTCCGAAACGCGCGGCGACCCTGCCCGAGGCGCTCGCCCATCTCGGGGAGGCGCGCAACGTGTCGCTGCCCTGGCACATGTTCGGTCACAACGACCACGATGCGCCACCCGAGGGTGGGGTGATCGCGAACTACCTGCGCCGCGCGGCCGACCCGATGAGCGACCGCCGCGGCATCCGGCAGTTCAAATGCATCGTCGATCCCTGCCATCTGACCGCGCTTCGCGTGCATTCGATGGAGACCGACGGGTCGGAGGCGACCTGCAACGATCGCGGCGATGTGGCGCGCGGGGCCGAGCGGGAGAAGCCGGGTTTCTATTCGGCCGATCACCTCCAGCTCAACCACTATTACGCCCGGTCCCGGCGGGAGCTGGACGAGAAGATCGGCCGGGGGCCGAACCTGATCGCGAAATCGCCCGAATACGAACGCAAGGTGCGCCGGACCGTCGAGGCGATCGAGGCCGAGGAGGTCGAGGACCGCGCGGCGGTCGATTATCTCGCCCGGCTCGACGCGGCGGCGGAGGCGTGACGGTGCGAACGGAACTGATCCTCTCCACCTACAACAGCGTCGGCCCGCTGATGCTCTGCCTCGCCTCGGTCGCGCGGCAGGATGCGCGGCCCTGGTCGATCTGCGTGGCCGATGACGGCTCGGGGCCGGAGACGGCGGCGGCGGTGGCGGACTATGCGGCCCGCCATCCGGAGGTCCCGGTGCGCCATGTCTGGCACGAGGACCGGGGGTTCGAGAAGAACGCCATTCTCAACAAGGCGATCGAGAGTTCGGAGGCGGAGTTTCTCGTCTTCATAGACGGGGACGTGCTGATCCATCCCTGTTTCATCGCCCGGCACCTGGAACTGGCCCGGCCGCGGCGCTTCTCGACCGGCAGCCTGATCCGGCTAGACGCCGAGGCGACGGCCTCGGTCACCGAGGAGATGGTCACCTCGGGCCGCGTCTTCGACCGCGGCTGGCTGCGCGAGAACCGGGCCATCGACCGGGTGGGGACCTGGCTCAAGACCGCGCCGCTGCCGAAACCGGTCATGAACCTCTTCGAGATCACGTCGCCGGTCCAGAAGGCGCTCTGCGGCGCCAACGCCTCCGCCTTCCGGGAGGATATTCTCCGCGTGAACGGCTATGACGAGGGCATCAAATATGGCGGCGGGGACAAGGAGTTCGGCGTGCGGCTGATCAATTCCGGCACCGAGGGACGGCATCTGCGCTTTACCGCGCCGCTGGTGCATCTCGACCATCCGCGCGGCTACGCCGACCCCGAGAGGATTCGCCGGCACAAGGCGATGATCGCCGAGATCCGGAAATCCGGCCGCTTCTGGACGCCGAACGGCATCGTGAAACGGGACGCGCCGTGAGCGGGGTGGAGGCCGGTGATCCGGGGAGTGATGCGCGGGGGGGCGATGCGCCGCGCGTCCATGGTCCCGGTGTCGTCTATGTCGCGACCGGCGCGGCGCATATCGAGGCGGCGCGCGCCTCCGCCGCCTCCGTCCGGCGGACCAATCCGAAGCTCGGCCTCGCGATCTTCGCCGATTCCGCCGATGTCGGGCCGGAGTTCGACATCGTGGAGCCGGTCGCGGGGGCGCACGTCCGATCGAAGATCGACTATCTGCCGCGCACGCCCTTCGCCGAGACGCTCTATCTCGACACCGACACGCGGGTGCTGGGCGATCTCGGCGAGCTCTTCCGTCTGCTCGACCGTTTTCCCGTCGCCGCGGCGCATCGCGTGCGCGATACCGAGCGCGTGCTGAACCCGCGGGAGTACGATCCGGTGCCGTCGTCCTTCCCGGAGCACAACGGCGGCGTCCTGCTCTACCGCTCGTCGCCGGAAGTGCTCGCCTTCTTCACCGCCTGGCGCGACGAATATCACCGGGCGGGCTTCGTCGCCGACCAGATCTCGTTCCGCCGGGTGCTCTGGGCCACGGATCTCAGGGTCGCGGTGCTGCCGCCGCGGTTCAACACCCGCCGCTATACCTGGGTCGATCGCTTCCTGTCGCGCCAGCCCCCGCCGGTGATCCTGCATGCGAACCGCTTTCATCCCTCCAAGCGCGGCGGACCGATCCGCCGCCGGCTTCAGGCCCTGCTGGGCCCGGCGATCTGAGCGGGAAGATGGCGGGAGGCGACGGACAGCGCGAACCGGCCGGGCGCGAACCCGTGGCTGGTGGCCGGGCGCGAGCCGCGGTAATCACCGCGCGTGGATTCGGCGAGCGGATGAAAAGGCGCGAGAGATGACGGAAAGCACAGGCGGCCCTGTCCTGACCTTGCCCGAGGCCGAGGCGGCCCTGCTGCGGGAGCAATACGCGAAGGCGGATGTGATCCTCGAATACGGCAGCGGCGGCTCGACGGTGCTGGCGGCGGGCATGCCCGGCAAGACGGTGACCTCGGTCGAGAGCGACGCCGCCTGGGCCGCGATGATCGCGACGCATGTGGCGGGGATGAAGCGGGCCGAGAGCGTGGTGGTCCGGCACGTGGACATCGGGCCGACGCATAAATGGGGCGCGCCGACCTCGCGGAGCGCGGCGCCGAAGTTTCCCGACTATCCGCTCGCGGTCTGGAGCGATCCGGGTTTCCGCCATCCCGATGTCGTGCTGATCGACGGCCGGTTCCGGCCCGCCTGTTTCGCCGCGGTGGCGATGAAGATCGAAAAGCCGGTGACGGTGCTCTTCGACGATTACGACACGCGCGACCGCTACAAGACGGTGGAGCGTCTCAGCCCGCCGGTCGAGCTGACTGGCCGCATGGCGCGGTTCGAGCTCACGCCCGGTCCGGTGCCGAAGGAGCATCTCGACTGGATCATCTCGACCTTCGTGGAACCCGATTATGCGAACCGCCACGGGCTCTCGCGTGTGGTCGAGCAACTGAAGCTGCGACTGCTCGGCTGAGCGATGCACCTGTCGATCCGGAGCACCGGGCGCGAGGATGACGGGCTGTCGCTCTGCGCGATCGTCCACAACGAGATGTACTTTCTCCCCGCCTTTCTCGCGCATTACCGGCGGATCGGGGTCAGGCGTTTCGTGATCCTCGACGACGCCTCGACCGATGGCACGGCGGATTTCCTCGCCCTCCAGCCCGACTGCCTCGTGCTGGAGGCGCCGGTCCGGTTCTTCGAGACGGTGGACGGGCGCAGGGCGGTCTATGCCTGGCGGCAGGAGATGATGGACCGGTTCTGCCGCGACCGATGGGCGATCTTCGCCGACGCGGACGAGTTCCTGGTCCCGCCGCCCGGCGAGACCGTCGCCTCGGTCATCGCGCGGCTGGAGGCGGAGGGGGGCGACTCGATCGGGGGCGTGATGGTCGAGCCGTATCCGGCCAGCGTGGCGGAACTGACCTCGGAGGCGCCGTTCGATCCCGAGGGCCCGTGGTATTTCGACGCCGTGCCGCATGCGCTGCGCCTGCCTGGCGTGACGAAACCTCTCTGGATCTATCGCGGGGCGCGCGCGCGGCTCTTCGCGGAGAATGGTATCCGGCCGGGAGCGACGAAGCGCCGGCGGCTGGCCGGGCGGCTCGGGATCGAGCGGTTCCTCAAGGCCAACAACATCGGCAAGATCCCCCTGATGCGCTGGCGCGCCGGGACGCGCTGGGAGGGCGCGCACCGGATCGTGCCCGGACCGAGCAGCCCGGACATGCTCGCCATCCTGCATTTCAAGTTCACCTCCGACCTCGGCCGGAAGATCGCCTACGCGCTCGCGACCGGCGGCTATTCGGACGGATCGCGGCAGTACCGCCAGCTCGGCGAGCTGATCGGCGCGATGCGGGCACGGGACCGGAGCCTGCTCGGCCGGAGCAGCGAACCGGTCTCCGCCGCGGGACTCTACCGGGCCGGGCTCGGTCGCTGGCGGCGCCTCGGCGCGGCCGGGGGGGCGAGATGAAAAGACCCCGCCGCGTCGCGCGCGGCGGGGTCTCGACAGCGGTATGCTCCCGGGTGTTCCGGGAAGAACCGGTCAGGCGTCTTCCTTGAGTTCCTCGCCGGTGGTCTGGTCCACGGCCTTCATCGACAGGCGGACCTTGCCGCGGTCGTCGAAGCCCATCAGCTTCACCTTCACCGACTGGCCCTCCTGCACCACGTCCTTCGGATGGCTCACCCGCTCGTTGGAGAGCTGGCTGACGTGCACGAGGCCGTCGCGCTTGCCGAAGAAGTTCACGAAGGCGCCGAAGTCCATGATCTTCACGACCTTGCCGGTGTAGACCCGGCCGACCTCGGGCTCGTCCACGATCGCGGAGATGAGCTCGCGAGCCTTCTCGATCGCTTCCGCGTTGGCCGAGGCGATCTTGATGACGCCATCGTCGTTGATATCGACCTTGGCGCCGGATTCCTCGACGATCGAGCGGATGACCTTGCCGCCCGAGCCGATCACTTCGCGGATCTTGTCGGTCGCGATCTGCATCGTCTCGATGCGCGGCGCATGGGCGGAGAATTCCGCGCGGCCGGCGGTCAGGGCCTTGCCCATCTCGCCGAGGATGTGCATCCGGCCGTCCTTGGCCTGTGCCAGCGCCTTCTCCATGATCTCGGGCGTGATGCCCGCGACCTTGATGTCCATCTGGAGCGAAGTGATGCCGTTCGCCGTGCCCGCGACCTTGAAGTCCATGTCGCCGAGGTGGTCCTCGTCGCCCAGGATATCGGTGATGACCGCGTACTTGTCGCCTTCGAGGATCAGGCCCATTGCGACGCCCGCGACCGGCGCCTTCAAGGGCACGCCCGCGTCCATCATCGAGAGCGAACCGCCGCAGACGGAGGCCATCGAGGAGGAGCCGTTCGACTCGGTGATCTCGGAGACCACGCGGATGGTGTAGGGGAAGTCGGTCGCCGCCGGCAGCACTGCCTGCAGCGCGCGCCAGGCGAGCTTGCCATGGCCGATCTCGCGACGCCCGGGCGAGCCCATGCGGCCGGTCTCACCCACCGAATACGGCGGGAAGTTGTAGTGCAGCAGGAAGTTCGACCGGCCGTTGCCATGCAGCGAGTCGATGATCTGCTCGTCGTCGCCGGTGCCGAGCGTGGTGACGACAACCGCCTGGGTCTCGCCGCGGGTGAAGAGCGAGGAGCCGTGGGTGCGCGGCAGGAAGCCGACCTCGGCCACGATCGGGCGGACGGTGCCGAGGTCGCGCCCGTCGATGCGGCGACCGGCATCGAGGATGTCCGAGCGGACCACATCCGACTCGAGCTTCTTGATGACCGAGTCGAGACCCTGGTCGTCGCGCTCCTCTTCCGAGAGGCCTTCGAGGATCTGCTCCTTCGCGGCCTTGACGGCGGCCTGGCGCTCCTGCTTGTCGCGCACCTGGAAGGCGGCGCGCATCGCGTCGCCGCCGACGGCCCGGGCCTTCTCGTAGAGCGCGCCCGTGTCGGCGGGCTGGAAGTCGAAGGGCTCCTTCGCGGCGTCCTCGGCCAGCGAGATGATGAGGTCGATCACCGGCCGCATCTGCTCGTGGCCGAATTTCACCGCGCCGAGCATTTCCGCCTCGGAGAGCTCATAGGCCTCCGATTCGACCATCATCACCGCGTCCTTGGTGCCGGCGACGATGAGGTCGAGCCGCTGCTCGGGATTGTCGCGCAGCTTCTCCATGTCGTCGACGGCCGGGTTCAGCACATAGGAACCATCGACGAAGCCGACGCGCGCGGCGCCGATCGGGCCGAGGAAGGGCGCGCCCGAGAGGGTGAGCGCGGCGGAGGCGGCGATCATGCCGACGACGTCCGGGTCGTTCTCCATGTCATAGGAGAGGACCGTCACGATGACCTGGACCTCGTTCTTGAAGCCCTCGACGAAGAGCGGGCGGATCGGACGGTCGATCAGGCGCGAGGTCAGCGTCTCCTTCTCCGAGGGCCGGGCCTCGCGCTTGAAGAAGCCGCCGGGGATCTTGCCGGCCGCGTAGTATTTTTCCTGGTAGTGGACGGTGAGCGGGAAGAAATCCTGGCCGGGCTTGGACTTCTTCTCGAAGACCACCGTGGCGAGAACGCTCGTCTCGCCATAGGTGGCGACCACGGCCGCGTCGGCCTGACGGGCGACCTTGCCCGTTTCGAGCGTGAGCGTGTCATGGCCCCACTCGATCGTTTTCTTCACTTCGTTGAACATACGGTTTCCTCTGGGGACGCACCGGCCTTCCGGTCGCCCCGTGTCAAATGGCGGCCCCATTGCCGCCGCTCCGATCCTTGCCTCGCCCCCGGGCCGGGCCTCACGTCTCAGATTGCGCGCCAATACAGGAAAATCGGGAGGGTGGGAAGTAGCGGCGGAAGCCGCCGCGGGCGGGCCCGGCAATGCTTCCGAATGGACAGGCGGGAAGCATCGCGTCACTCTCGGGCAGGGATCGGATCGGCCGGGATCGGATGCCGGGATCAGGTGGGCCGGGGGACAGGAGCGGAACGATGACCAGCGCGAAAGCCAGGGTCGAGGCCTTCTATGCCCGCGACGGATGGCGCGACGAACTGGCCGCGCTCCGGCAGGTCCTGCGCGGCACGCCGCTGATCGAGGATTTCAAATGGTCCTCGCCCGTCTATACCCATGACGGCGGCAATGTGGCGATCGTCTGGCGGTTCAGGGATCGCGCGGCGCTCGGTTTCTTCAAGGGCGCGCTGCTCGACGACGCCGAGGGCATTCTGGCCGCGCATGGCGAGAACTCGCGATCGATGCGGACCGCGAATTTCACCAGCGTCGGGGAGATCGGGAAGGCGGCGGCGATCCTCGGCGATTATCTCACCGAGGCGATCCGGCTCCAGACCAAAGGTCGCCGGGTCGAGCCGCCGGGCGGCGACCCCGACTATCCGCCGGAACTGCTTGAACGGCTCGACGGGGACGCGGCGTTCCGGGCGGCGTTCGAGGCGCTGACGCCCGGCCGGCGCCGCGGCTGGGCGCTGAACTTCTCGCAGGCGAAACAGTCGGAGACGCGGGCGCGGCGCATCGAGAAGGCCGTCCCGCGCATCCTGGACGGCAAGGGGATGCACGATCGCTGACCGTTGTCGGACAACGCCTCGCCACGCCGGGAGGTCCGGCGCAATGAAAGACGCCCGCGGCGAAGGCCCGGGCGTCTCGATGAAGGCTTGGTCCGGCTGTGCGGCTCCGGGTCCCGGCTCGCGTCCTAGCGGCGGATGCCGAGACGGCCGATCAGCGACTGATAGCGCGACTCGTCCTTGCGCTTGACGTAGTCGAGCAGCTTGCGGCGCTGCGAGACGAGCTTCAGCAGCCCGCGGCGCGAATGGTTGTCCTTCTTGTGCGTCTTGAAATGCTCGGTCAGCGTGGTGATCCGGCTCGTCAGGATCGCGATCTGGACATCGGGCGAACCGGTGTCGCCGGCCTTGGTGGCGTAGTCGTTGATGAGCTGCTGCTTGAGCTCGGGCGTGATCGACATCGTGGGTCCTCTCGTCAAAGGGTTACGGTCTTCTCGCCCTCGGCCGCGGCCGGGATGTCGTCCAGCGGGGTCGAATACGAAAAGAGCCGCGCGGGCGGAGTCGCCCGGCGGCGCGGCGTGCTATACAGCGAACCGCGCGCGAAGGGAAGGGCCCGAGACGGGGAGCCCCGACCGGATACGGGCGCCACGCGGAGCAACTGGAGGAGCCGATGACAGCGGGCGATCGTCATGAACGCGTCTGACCTCCGATGCTTCCCATCCCCGCGCACGGGCGCTCGTTCGCCGCGGGGGGCATCGCGGCCTGCCTCCCTCCTGATCGGAGCCATCCTTCCCCGCGACATCCTTTCGGCGCTCCTGTTGCTCGCGATGGCCTTCGCGGGAGGGACGCCGGCCGGCTTCGCGCAAACGCCGTCCGAGACCTATCTCTGGAAGCCGGTGGCGATCGGCGGCGGTGGCTTCATCACCGGCCTCGACGTGGACGCGGAGGGGCGCAGCTGGGTCGCGCGGACCGATGTGCACGGCGCCTATCTCTGGCTTCCGGATCAGGACCGCTGGGCGCAGCTCGCGACCCGCACCGCGATGCCCGAGGCCTATCGGGTCGCGAACGGCGCGAACGAGGGGGTCTACGAGATCGCCGTGGCGCCGTCCGATCCCGCGCGGTTCTACATGGCGCTGAAGGGGCGCGTGTTCCGGTCGATGGACCGGGGGCTCAGTTTCGAGGAGACGGGCGGCGGCCCGCCCTTTCCCGTCACCTTCGATCCCAATTCCGAGTTCCGCTTCCACGGGCCGTTCCTCTCGGTCAGCCCGAGCGACCCGGACCTCGTTCTGTTCGGCACACCCGGGGACGGGCTCTGGCGCAGCGCGGACGGCGGCGGTAACTGGGGGCGGGTGCCGACGGTACCGCCGGCGGCCGACCTCCGCCCCGGTATCCCCGGCGTCCAGGCGCCCGGGATCGTGAGCTGGTTCGCGACCCGGGACGGGCTGCCCACGGGCGAGATCCGGGCGATGTCCGCGGGCCACGGTGTCTTCGTCTCGACCGATGGTGGCGCGCGGTTCACACCGCTCGGCCGGGAGGGAGAGGCGCGGCCGCGATCCCTGACGCGCGGCGCCTTCACCGCCGACGGGAGCTTCTATGGCGTCGATCTGGAAACGGAGAGCGTCTGGGTCCACCGGGACGGTCGCTGGCGCGAGCTCTCGGGGACCGTCCTGCCGCGCGCCCGCTTCGTCGCCGTCGCGGTGCAGGCCGATCCGGAGCGAATCCTCGTCTTCGATGAGGGGGGGCAGGCTTTCCGCTCCTCGGGGAGCGACACCGACTGGCAGCCGCTCGCCCATCGTTCCGCGCCGGGGGAGGGCGACCCGCCCTGGCTGCGGGTGAGCGACCAGAGCTATTTCGCGATGAGCGGCGTCCGGGCCGATCCGGCCGTACCGCACCGGATCTGGGTCGGCGCGGGAACGGGCGTCTATTTCGCCGACCTTCCGCCCGGCGCCGCCGTCGTCGAGTGGCGGAGCCAGACCCGCGGCATCGAGGAACTGGTCGCCCGCGACGTGGCCCAGGCGCCCGGCCGGGCACCGCTCTTCTCCGTTCTCGACTTCGGGATTCACGTGAAGGAGGATCTCGATTCCTTCTCGACCACCTACGGCCCGAAGGAACGGGTCACGATCGCCGGGCAGCAGATCGACCTCTCGCCCGCCGATCCCGATTTCGTCGTCACCAACGCCTCGGACACGCGGACCTTCTGCTGCTGGGAGGATGGCGACTCGGTATTGGCTGGATACAGCCCCGATGCCGGGCGGAGCTGGTGGAAGTTCCGGACCCTGCCAGCGCCGCCGGGGACGCGCGCGGGCGATCCGTGGCGCATGTCCTTCGGCACCATCGCGGTTTCCGCGGGAGACACGGCGAACATCGTCTGGGCGCCGTCCTACAATCGCTCCCCCTTCTTCACGCGCGACCGGGGCGCCAGCTGGCAGCGCGTCGTCCTGCCGGGCGAGACCGCGCCCGACACCGGCTCCCATGCCTCGATCTACCTGCTCCGCGAGACCCTGGCGGCGGATGGCCTCCGGTCCGGCGTCTTCTATCTGGTTCACAGCGGCGAAGGCGCGAACGCCGCGCTCGCGGGGCTCTGGCGGACCTCGGACGGCGGAGCACGCTGGACGCGGGTTCACGCGGGCGAAATCGCACCGATGAGCGGCTACGCGGCCAAGCTCCGCGCGGTGCCGGGGCGCGAGGGCGATCTCTTCTTCACCTCCGCCGCCGGGGGCGCGGATGCGCGGGCGCGGCGCAGCCGGGACGGAGGCGCCACCTGGGAGGTGTTGCCGGGGGTCGATCAGGTCGATGACTTCGCCTTCGGCGGGCCGGCGCCTGGGACGCGCACGCCGTCGATCTTCCTCTCTGGGCGCGTGAGGGGTGTGCACGGCATCTGGCGCTCGACCGATGACGGCGCGAGCTGGCGCCGGATCGGGGGGCTTCCGATCGGCAGGCTCGATCAGGTGGTGGTGATGGGGGCCGATCCGGACCGGTTCGGCCGGGTCTATCTCGGCTACATGGGGTCGGGTTTCATCTATGGCGAACCCGTCTCCTGCGCCCCGGCCCCGGCGGCGCCTTTCGCCGTGTCCGAATGCTTCGCCGTCGAGTGAGGGGCGGCTCCACCCGACTCCGGCCGATGGTAGATCAGCGCGAGGGTCCAGATCAGGCAGAACTGGATGACGTGGTCGCGGTCGAGCATCGTCGACTCGGTCAGGTTCTGCCCGGCGCAGAAGACCAGGATCGCCATCAGCATCGGGGCGTCCGGCGTCGGCTTCCGCTCGGTCAGCAGCCGGCCGAGCGGATGGATCACCAGCGCGAAGACCGCGAGGATCAGCCCGGGCACGCCGATCTGCGCGGTGATGTCGAGATATCCGTTATGCCCGCTCGCGAGGTCGGTCAGCCAGGAATCCGAGCGGGCATAGCTCAGGATCGGGCTGCCCGGGCCGATGTTCCAGAACGAGCCGTAGCCGGCGCCGAGTGGCCAGTTGTCCCCGGTGTAGGCCAGCAGCGACGACCAGATCTGCGCCCTGCCGGTCATGAAACCCTGATTGTCGAGCAGCGCCAGAAGCCGCGCGAGGTTGATCTGCACAAGAAGGGCCGCGCCGAGCGCCAGCGCCGAGGCGAGCAGCATCGCCATTGGCCAGAGCCGGGGGTCGTAACGGCGATGCAGGACCCCGGCGATCAGGGCGAGGGCGCCGATCCCCATCGATGTCTTCGATTCCGTTCGGACGAGGAAGAAGAGCAATCCGGCCAAAAGGAGGAATCGGAGCAGCCGGCTCCCCGGCTCGCGCGCGAAAAGGACCATCAGGAAGGTCACGGCGGTGACCGCGCCGGCGAGGTTCTTCTCGGGAAAGATCCCACGCCAGTTGCCGACCAGCGCCGCGTCCCGCCCGGCCTCGGCCGGATGCACGCCGATCCCCGGAATGGCGACGGCGGCGACGAGATTCAGGACGAAGGTCACGATGAGGAGCGTGATCAGGTAGCGGCGGGTCCGGTCGCGCCCGAGGCATTCGACAGCGATGAAGACCGAGTAGATGATGACGCAGGTGAGCACCAGACGGCGGAGCCCGATGCCGGGCGCGATCGCCCAGGCCATGCTCGCCCAGCACCAGATGAGCAGGAGATTGACGGGCGCCGAGGTGGTGAAGGCGGCCGTCAGCGTCGCGAGCCGGAGGCCGGCGGCGGCGAGCAGGGCGAAGGCGAGAAGATAGCTGACCTGCCGCAGCGGATTTCCCTCGCCCGAAAGATCGCCGCTCAGCGTGGAGAGGATGGGTCCGAGGATGACGAGTACGATCAGGGCGACGAAACCGGCCGCCGCCCAGGCATCGGCGTCGATCCGCGCGACGCGCGGGCCGCCCGCGCCGGAGAAGGCGGGGAGCCGCGGATCGCCGATCTCCCCCGTCATCGGCGCCTCTGGCCGGCCATCTCACGGATGAGAGCGAGGGCCGCGCCGACGACGCAGCCGAAGGCGAGCCCGAATCCGCCATAGAGCGCCGCCTTCGGGGAGGAGGCGCGGAGCGGAATCGTCGCGGGCTGGATCACGCGCACGTTGGAGAGCTTCGCACCGAGCAGGTCGGATTCGATCTGCTCCTCGACGGTGCGCCGCGAGAAGGTCTCGGTATTGAAGGTGGCGGCGGCGAGTTCGCGCTGGAGCCGATCATATTCGCCCTGCTTCGCCGCGAGCATGGCGAGTTCCGCGTTCGCATGCTCGATCTCGCGCCGCTGCTGCTCCGCGATCTGGCGCAGCCCGCCGATCTGGGCATCGGCGATCTGGAAGGACGCCATCACGTCCTGGAACATCTTGATCATGAGGAGCGGCGGCGTGTCGCCGGATGTCAGCGGGCCGCCGGTCGTCGGCGGGTCCGCGGGATCGCCTTCGCTGAGTGTGCCGACGAACCCGAGGGCGAAGGGAGAGCGCGCAACCGGCTGGAGCAGCGCGAGTTGCCGGGCCATGGCCGCCTTTTCGCCCTCCTTGCCGGCCAGCTGACCGCGCGTGGCGCTGAGCGCGCCTTCCAGCTCGCTCTTCCGGCCGAGCACGAGCGATCGCTGCTCCTCGATGGAATAGATGCCCTCGCGCTCGACGAAGTCGTGGAGCGCGGCGGAGCGGCGTGCGACCTCGTCGTCGAAGCGCCTGGTCTGTTCGCGGAAGAAGTCGGCGACGCCGGGGCGTGCCAGGAGCTCGGTCTGACGGTCGATGAAGCTGCTCGCCAGCGCGTTCGCCATCTCCGCCGCGCGGCGCGGGCTCTCGTCCGTGAAGCTGATCGCCAGCACGTTGGAGTTCGGCTCGGTCGCGACGGTCATGCGGCGGCCGATCGCCATGACCGCGACATCCATCGGCGAGACCGGGTCGGCCACCGGAGACGGCGTATCGCTGGAACCGCGCGTGAGGCCGCTCACCCATTCACGGAGCTTTCCGCCCAATCCGCTGAGCGGCCCGGGAGGGTCGACCGGAAAGGCGTCCAAACCGATTCGGTCGATGGCCTGCCGCGCCACCTCGCCGCTCGCCGCGATCCGGGCCTGGGAGTTCATGATCTCGGTCGAGATCGGGGACCCGCCCTCGTTGTCGACGGAGTTCGCCCGGCCGACAAGAAGCGACGTCGATGCTTCGTATTTCGGGGTCGTCGCCAAGTACGCGGCGACGGCGAAGGATATCGTAAGCAGTACGCCGAAGGCGAACAGCACCTTGCGCCGCCACAGGCAGGCGACAACGTTTTCGATTGTGGGCTCGATATATCGCACGGATTCTCGCCTCGGTTTTTCCAGTCATGTGCCTTTCGCGCTACCCTTTCTTCAGGGTCGGCGAGAATTTGAAAGATCTTTTATGAATAGATTGAACTCGCAATAAGATAAGAGGTTATCGCCTTGCGATAATCGTAATCACGTGGGCTAACCTATCGCATGGATATTTAAAAAATCCCTAAACCATGAAATTTTTGTTGCATCGAGATCTGCTTGGCTATATGGTCCTGGCGCGTACTCGGATGGAATATATTTGTGTAAAGTAAAACTTACGTTATGCATTAAATTTGATCCGGTAAAGACTGAAAATTTCAGAGCACGATGGTGTAGACATATTCCCGAAGCAGGGGGGGCGTTCCGTGGAATTCAGTATTGTTGGAGGGCTCAGGACGATCCGGACCAGCCGGAATCTCGCGCGTATCATGGTAGAGGATTGCGAAGCCGCGCGTCGTGGAGAACTGGGGGCTCCCAGGGTGGTATTTTCTTCGAATGGCTCCGTAATCGCGCGCTATCACGGTGATCCTGTATTCCGCTCCCATGTCGATCGGGCCGATATCGTCGACGCGGACGGCATGCCGCTGGTCTTCGCGAGCAGGTTCTTCTGCGCCAGGCCGCTGGCCGAGCGCATCGCGACCACGGATTTCATCAACGACGCATCGGCCGCCGCCGCGAAGGCCGGGCTGAACTTCTACTTTCTCGGCGCCAAGCCCGGCGTCGCGGCCGCGGCCGCCCGCGATCTGGTGGCGCGCCATCCGGAGCTTCGCGTCGTCGGGGCCGAGCATGGCTATTTCACCGAGTCCGATCTCGACCGGATCGCCGCCGACATCCTGGAGCGCAAGACCGATGTCCTGTGGCTCGGCCTCGGCAGCCCCCATCAGGAGGCGATGGCCTTCAGGCTGCGGCAGCGGCTGGGCGGGGTCGGCTGGATTCGCACCTGCGGCGGTCTCTTCGACCACATGTCGGGCGCGGTTCGCCGGGCACCGGGCTGGATGCAGGCCGCCGGGCTCGAGTGGTTTCACCGCGTCCGCATGGAGCCGCGGCGTCTCGCCTGGCGCTATCTCCGAACCAACCCGGTCGCGCTTTTCTACCTGCTGACCCGCACGATGGATGAGGTCAGGCCCAGCCGCGACGCGAGGTTCGCCGACCTCGGCGATGCGCCGCTGAGCCCGCGGAGCTGAACATGGACATCACGATCGGCATCAAGGCGCTCAACGAGGAGCGGCATATCGGCGGGGCGATCGAAGCCGCGCTCGAAGCCATTCGCGGGCTGGAAGGCGAGGTCATCCTCGCGGACAGCGGATCGACCGACCGCACCATCGAGATCGCGTCGCAGTACCCGATCCGGATCGTTCAGCTCGCGAATACGGCGGAGCGCTGCTGCGGCGCCGGCGCGCAGCTCGCCTTCCAGCATGCGCGCGGCGCCTATTTCTACATGCTCGACGGCGACATGGTCCTCGATCCGGACTTCGTCGAGGCGGCGAAATCGTTTCTCGACACCCATCCCGAGGTCGCCGCCGTCGGTGGCGCGGTTCGCGAGATGCACACGGCCAATGCCGAGTTCGAGATCAGGGCCCGCGCGCTCGCGGCCGATCGGAACCGCGAGCCCGGGATCGTCCGCTGGCTTGACGGCGGCGGGCTCTACCGCGTGAAGGCGTTGCGCGAGGTCGGCTGGTTCGCCGATCGCAACCTGCACGGGTTCGAGGAACTCGAGCTCGGATCGCGGCTCAGCGCAGGCGGGTGGAGAGTGGCGCGGATCGATCATCACGCCGTCGATCACTTCGGCCATCAGGAGGACAGTTTCTCGCTGCTCATCCGCCGGTTCCGCTCGGGCTACGCGGGCGCGGCTGGCGAGGCCCTGCGCGCCGCGCTGGGCCAGCCGCATCTCGGAATCATGTTGCGGCGGTTGCCGCAGATCCGCTTCTCCGTCGTGGTGACGATCTGGTGGCTGGCGCTCGCCGCCGCGATCCTCGCGGGCGGCTGGATCGCCCTCGCCGTCCTGCTCGCGCTGCCGCTCGGCTTCCTCTGCTGGCGCCGCCGGTCCGTCCGGCTCGGGCTCTTTTCATTCCTGTCCTGGAACCTCGGGACCGTGGCCTTCTACATGGGGCTCGCGCGCCGGCGCGTGCGGCCCGACCAGCCGCTGGCATCGCGAACGCTTGTCACCTGGCCCGGCGCCTCGATGATGTACGGGCGCGCGGCGGAATGACCTCGATCCCCTTCGCGGCCCGCGCGGAGCGCATGGCGCCCGGCGGCGAGTTCCTGAGCCGTCTCCTCTGGTCCTTCGGCAGCTTCGGCGGTTCCGTCGGGCTGCGCTTCCTCGCCAATATCGTCATGGCCCGCCTCCTCGCACCGGAGATCCTCGGGGTGATGGTGGTGCTGCAGGTGGCGCGGTTCGGGTTCGAGCTCCTCACCGATGTCGGGATCGAGCAGAACATCGTGCGCCACCCGGACGGGCTCGCGCCGCGCTTCTACAACACCGCCTGGACGCTGCAGATCCTGCGCGGAACCTGGCTCAGCGCGCTCTTCCTGCTGGCCTCGGGGCCGCTCGCCGCCTTCTACGGCATCGAGACGGCGCTCTTCGCCGCCATCGCCCTGGCGCCGTTCCTGAACGGACTGCAGTCGACCGCCATCTTCGGCCTCGTGAAGGCCCTCGACGTCAAGCAGCGGACGCTCTTCGAGCTGAAGGCGGAGGGGCTCGGCTTCGCCGTCTCGGTGACGCTCGCCCTGATCCATCCGAGCGCCTGGGCGCTGGTCATCGGGGTGCTGGTCTCGATCGCGGCCCGGTCGGCCATGAGCTACCGCCTGCCGGGGCCGCGGCATTTCCTTGTCATCGACCGCGCGCATTTCGTCGAGATCTTCCGCTTCGGCCGCTGGATCATGGTCACGTCGATCATCATGTTCGCGGCGATGAGCCTCGACAAGATCGTGCTCGCAAAGGTCGCGCCGCTTGCGATCGTCGGCATCTACGGCCTCGCCCGAACCATCGCCGACATACCGGCGCAACTCGGTCAGCGCCTCACGCATCAGCTGATCTTCCCCATGCTCGCCGCGGCGCGGACGGCGCAGGACGGTGAGGCCTTGCGCGGGATCGGTGCCGCGCGGTCGCGGCTGGTGTTCATCATGGCCGCGGGGATCGGTGCTGGCATCGCCTCGGCCGACTGGGCGGTCGCGATCCTCTATGACCCGCGCTACGCTTCCGCCGGGCCGATGCTCGCGCTGCTGCTGCCGGCCTCCTTCGTGGCCGTCCTGTCGAGCCTCAACGCCGGCATCCTGCTCGGCTCGAACCGCCCGCAGTTCGAGAGCGCGGCGAATATCCTGCGCCTTGCCATCCTCGTGCCCTGCCTTTGGCTCGGCTACCTCCATTTCGGGGTCGAGGGTGTCATCGCGGCGGTCCTGCTGGGCGAGCTCGGCCGGTACCTCGTCATCTGGCTCGGCCAGCGCGCGATCGGCCTGTCGTTCGGCCGGCAGGATGCGCTGGCGATCCTTGTTCTTCTCGGCGCCGCGGGCGGGCTCATCCTGCTCCGTCTCGCGCTCGGCCTCGCGAGCCCGCTCGGGCTGGCGTCGGCCGGCTGATGCCCTGCCCATTCGGAGATCGATTATGAAACACGAGCAAGACTGGGCGGCCGCCGAAACGACGCCTGAAGAGGTTCCGCCGGAGCTGCTCGGTGCCTGCGCGGCGGAAGGCGCGCTACGCCGGCCGAAGGTGATGTTCCTCACCTCCCATTCGGCGGCTGGAGGCGCGTCGGAGATCTGGAGCAATCTCGCCGTGGCCATGGCCCGGCGCGGCTATCCCGTCAGGCTCGCCGCCTTCTACCCGCCGGTCGCGGAGCCGCGCCAGCCGGTCGAGGACGGTCTGGCCTGGGATCACGTCCTGAGCCGCAAACCGGCATCGGTGCTCGGCGGGGTCGCGCTCTTCGCGGCGCTTCTCCGCTTTCTCGCCAGGCACAAGCCCGATGTCGTCTATACCGCGCTGCCGGCCGCCGGCGTCATGGTCCCGCTGGCGGCGCAGCTGCTCGGCGGGCGGACCAGGGTGATCGTCTCGCACCATTCGCCGGTCGATACCCATGGCTGGCTGTCGCGCCGGTTCGACAATTTCACCGGCCGCCTTCCCTGCGTCACCGCCGTCGCCGCCGTGTCGGAGGCCGTCGGCGGTTCGCTCGGCGACCGCTCCGCCGGCTATCGCGCGAAGCTGCGCGTGATCCACAATTCGCTGCCGCCCGCGATCGAGGGCCATCTCGCGAAGCTCGCCCGCGGACGGATCGGCCGGGTACCGGGGCGCAACCTCATCGCAGTCGGGCGACTGGCTCCCGAGAAGAACTGCGCTGTGCTGCTCAGGGCGCTGGCGCGGGTTCCGGACGCCACGCTGACCCTCGTCGGCGCCGGGCCGGAGGAAGCCGGTCTGCGGGATCTCGCGGACGAACTGGGCATCGCCGACCGCGTTCGCTTTCCGGGCCTCATGCCGCGGACCGAGGCGCTGTCGCTGCTCGCGGACAGCGACGTCTTCCTGCAGCCGAGCCTGTTCGAAGGCCACAGCCTCGCGCTGATCGAGGCATCGAAGCTCGGCGTGCCGCTGATCGTCTCCAGCGCTCCGAGCCAGATCGAGGGGGTGACCGGTGCCGGTGGCGAGCGTTGCGGCGTGGTGGTCGATCCGCACGACGAAGTCGCGCTCGCGATGGAGATCCGGCGCATTCTCGATGACGCGAACCGCCGTCGGGATTGGGTCGAGCGGTCGTGGACTCTCGGGCGCGGAGTGAGCTTCGAGGGGACGGTCTCGGCCTATCTCGCGCTGGGCGAGGCGGCGCACGCCGGTGCGCGCCCGGACGTGAGCCCGGTCATCCTGAGGGGCAATCGCATCCGGAAGGTGGCCTGAAGCCGCCGGGGCGAGGAGCGTCCGGGCGCGGGCGTTCCTCGCAGGCTGGGCGGGGGCCTGATGCGCGCCGCCGAGGCCGAGGCCGGTCAGCCGCGCCCGATATAGGGCATGGTCGTTGCCATCACGGTCATGAACTGGACATTCGCCTCGGGCGGCAGGTTCGCCATGTGCAGGACCGAGGAGGCGACATGCGCCACATCCATGGTGGCCTCCGCCCGGATCGACCCGTCGGCCTGCGGCACGCCCTCGGTCTGGGAGGCCGACATCTTCGTCAGCGCGTTGCCGATGTCGATCTGGCCGCAGGCGATGCCGAAGGGGCGGCCGTCGAGGCTGAGGGTTCGCGTCATGCCGGTCACGGCGTGTTTCGACGCGGTATAGGCGATCGAGCCGGGCCGCGGCACATGCGCCGAGATCGAGCCATTGTTGATGATCCGGCCGCCCTGGGGTGTCTGCCGCCGCATCCGACCGAAAGCGGCCCGCGCGCAGAGGAACATGCCGGTCACGTTGACATCGATGACCTGCCGCCATGCCTCGGGCGACATCTCGTCGATGAGGACGGATTTGAGCGACCGGCCGGCGTTGTTGAAGAGCACGTCGATCCGGCCCCAGGCATCGAGCGCGGCGTCGAAGGCGGCGTCGACCTGCACCTCGTCCGTCACGTCGCAGGGAAGCGCCAGCGCGCGCCCGTCGTCGCCGCCGCGGTCGCCGCCGCTCATGTCGCTGCCCGCGACGCGTCGCAGTTCCTCCTCGCGCCGGCCGATGAGGCCGACCCGCCAGCCCGCGTCGATGAACGCCCGCGCGGTCGCGGCGCCGATCCCCGCCGAGGCACCGGTGATGATGATCGTCCGCCCCGCCATGGCCGCTACCTTCCGGTGAGCCCGTTGGCCGCGAGGAACGCTTCCATCCGTTCCTGCTGGCTCGGGGTGAGCGGCCAGGCCGAAGGCGGGCGGGTCGGGCCGCAATCGTCGCCGAGCGCGAGCAGCGCCGCCTTGACGCCGGTGACATTGGTTCCGTTCAGCTCCTCCGCGCGGATATCCTCGAAGGCCCGCATCTCGGCGATGAGCGCGTTGGCCTTCGCGTAGTCACCGGCTTCCAGCGCGGCGTGGATCGCGACGGAGCGTTCCGGCCAGACATTGATGAGACCGGAGGTAAAGCCCCGCGCGCCGACGGCGTAGAAGACCGGCGCCCAGACCTCCGCGAGCCCGCCGACCCAGACGATGGACGGATCGCCGGCCTCCTTGGCCTCGGCGAGCTTCATCGGGTTCGGCGTCGCCCATTTCACGCCCTTGACGCCGGGGACCGCGCAGAAATCGGCGATCGCCCTGGTCCCGACCTGGTCGTTGCGGAGATAGAGCATCATCGGCAGGCCGCCGGCGGCGTCGGAGACGCGCTTGAGATACTCGACGACGCCGCGCGGCGCGACGAACGGATCGGGCGGTTGATGGATCATGAGCGCGGTGGCCCCCGCCTCGGCCGAGGCCTTCGCCAGCGCGCAGGCGTCGCGGATGCCGCGCCCGACACCGGCGAGCACAGGGGCGCGGCCATCGACCATCGCCACGACCTCGCGGGCCATGAGGCAGGCTTCCTCGGTCGTCAGCGCGTAGAATTCGCCGGTATTGCCATTCACGACCGGCATGTGCAGGCCGGCGGCGAGCGCGCGGTCGATGATCGGGCCGAGCTTCGCCGGGGCGACCTCGCCCTCCGTGTCATATGGAGTCACGAGGATGCCGGAGATTCCGGTCAGGGCCTCGTCGAGCGTGAGCGTCATGTCCTTCTCCTTCGAAGTTGCGCGTCGGGGCCCGGGTCAGGCGGCGCGAAGGCCGGGCAGCGGCACGCCGAGCCGTTCGGCATGGCCCGTCATCTTCTGCCAGTGCGCCTCGACCACCGGAACCCCCTCCGCGAGTGCCTTCCGCCGCTTCCGTGCCGCGCTGTCGCCGGGCACCCGGACCGCGCCATTGGTCCAGGGCGCGGGCGGGTTGGTCCGGCAGGCATCGGCCAGCCAGTCCGACTGCTCGGTGAAGGCGTCGAGCCCCGCGAAGAAGGCCGGGTCGATGACCTGGATGAAGGCGCTCTGCGCGAGCGGCCCGATCGCCGTGTTCGCGCGGCCCTTGCCCGAGAGCCCCTGACCCAGCAGATCGACCATGAGGCCGAGGCCATAGCCCTTGTGCCCCTTGAGCGCGCCGCCGAGCGGCATCATCGTGCCGCCGCGCTCGGTGATCTCGCGCGGATCATCGGTCGGTTCGCCCGCCGCCGTCAGGCCCCAGGCTTCGGGGTACTTCTCGCCACGCTTGGCGAGCAGCTGCGTGTTCGTCGTCGTGGTGATCGAGCAGGAGACATCGACCATGATCGGATCGGCCGAGGTCGGAAACCCCATCGCGATCGGATTGGGCGTCAGTACCGGCCTGGTGCCGCCGAAGGGTGCGACGCGCGCGGCGGCGGGGTTCGACGCCGAGATCTGCGCGATCAGCCCGCGCTCCGTCACCTTGCGCATATAGGCCGAGAGCGCGCAGGTGTGGTGGCAGTTGCGGATCGCCGCCGCGACGATGCCGTGATCGGCGACGCGCTCGCAGGCCTGATCGAGCGCGCGGCTCAGGAGCCAGGCGCCGGGCAGCAGCTTGCCGTCCCAGACGAAGGCCGAGCCCTTGTCGGCGACGACCTCGAGATCGCCCTTGCCGTTGAGCGACCCGTCCTCGAGCGACTCGATGTACCAGTGCAGCAGCTGCACGCCGTGGGTGTCATGGCCGATCATGTCGCCCTCGACCAGCACCTCGGCGGTGATGGCGGCCTTGTCGGCCTCCATTCCCGCGCGCGTAAGCAGGGACTGGGCGAATTCGATGAGGTCGGCGCGGTCGATGGTGGGCATGTCTCTTGCTCCGTCGGTCAGGGGCCCCCGCGGGCGGCGCTCCGGCACCGCTCGCGGAGGTCCGCCGTCACTTGAACTTGATCTGCGCGAGCTGCAGCTCGGAGTTCGTGGCGATGGTCGGCGTGAAGTCGAGCCGGGGCGAGACGCGGGTGAAGCCGACCATGTGGAACATGGGGATGTCGGCGACGACCTCGGTGTTCACCTTCGCGAAGAGCTGCTGCCAGAGCTGGGTGCGCTCGTCGCCGGTGGCGGCGGTCGCCTTGGCGATCAACTCGTCCACCGCCGGGTCGCTGACCATCGAGTGGCTGCCGCCGGTCGCGTATTTCACGAAGGCGGTGAAGACCGGATCGCCCGTCGCATTGTCATGCTGCGACTGGGTCAGCGTGGGGCCGGAGTCGCCGACGAAGGGCGCGACGAAGTAGTTGTTCCAGACCGACACGTCATACATGTCGAGCTTGATGTTGAACCCGACCTCCTCGAGCATCGCCATGATCGCTTCCATGGTCTCGGTCGCGTTCGGATACTGGCCATTGCGCCCGATGATGCGGATCTCCGTGTCGATGGGCACGCCATCGGCCTCGGCTTCCTCGAGAAGTTCCGCCGCCCGCTCCGGATCGTAGGGCCAGACCGGCGTTTCGGCATTGTAGCCGATGGTGGTCGGGACAACGAGATGGGTCGCGATCTGCGCGTCCTCGGGGAAGAGCGTGCCGACCATCGCCTCGTGGTCGATCGCAAGGTTCAGCGCCTCGCGGACCCGCCGGTCATCGAGCGGCGGCTGGCGCAGGTCGATGCGGAGCGAGGTGGTCTCGGAGTTCGGATAGGAGAAGTCGATCTCGGGATTCGTCGCGTTCTGGATCGCCACCGAGGGCACGATATCGGCCTCGCCCGCCTCGACCATGGCCGCGGCGACCGAACTGTCGGTGCGGAACACGTAGGTGCCCTTCTCGACCTCCGGCTGTTCGCCCCAGTAGTCGGGGTTGCGCGTGAGCGTGATCGACTGGCCGACATCCCAGTTCTCGAAGACGTAAGGCCCGGTGCCGACGGGCGCGCGGTCGAATGTGTCGGCGGGGGTCGCGGCCTGGGATTCGACCGGCATCACCGACATGATGAGCGGCAGGATGGGCTGCGGCGGGTTCGTCGTGACGCGGATCGTGTGGTCGTCGGGAATCTCGAAGTTGAACTCGGTGCCGCCGAAGTACTTGCCGCCGGTCTCGCAGCCGAGCTTGGCGTTCTTGTTGCGCTCGATCGTGAACTGCACGTCCTTCGCGGTGAAATCGCCGCCGTCATGCCACTTCACGCCTTCGCGGAGCTTGAACTCCCAGGTGTCCTCGTCGATCTGGCTCCACTCCGTCGCGAGCCGGGGCTTCAGCCCGCCGTTGACGTAGTCGAATTCGATCAGCATCTCGTTGACGTTCTCGGAGATGATCCGACCCACATCCTGACGCGCGGCCATGCAGGCCTCGACCACGTCGGGAGACTCCGTCAGCACGATGGTCACATCGCGGCTGGCGTCCTGGGCGAAGGCCGGCGTGAGGCCGGCGGCCAGTACCAGCGCGGAAAGGCAGCAGCCTGCCTTGAAATGCTTCATCTGGGTTCCTCCCTCCGCGTCGATCCGCGCGGTTCCAGCTTCAGGTACGCCTCCGCATCGGAGACGATTCTTCTTGGTCGTCACCTTATACGCATATGCACTAATATTTCAATATATTTGTATGACAACTCGCGCCGTCTCGCCTGCGGGGGCGTGACAGCCCGAGGACGGGCTGCCGAACGCCGCCGACGGGTGTTCGTGAGCGGCGCGGTCACCCGCTCACGACATCCAGTTGTCAGACAAGATCCTCGGGCAGCACGCTTTCGGGGATGTTCTGGTAGCTCACCGGCCTGAGGAAACGGCGGATGGAGAGCGTGCCGACCGAGGTGGCGCCGAAATTTGTCGAGGCGGGGTAGGGGCCGCCATGGACCATCGCATCCGCCACTTCGACGCCGGTCGGGAAGCCGTTCACCAGCACGCGGCCCGCCTTGCGTTCCAGCACCGGCAGGAGCTTGCGCGCCAGCGGTGCGTCGCCCTCGTCCATATGCATCGTCGCGGTCAACTGGCCCTGGAAGCCCTTGGCGAGTTCGACCATGTGCTCCGCCGAAGGGACCCGGACGACGAGGCCGAGCGGGCCGAAGACCTCCTCGCTGAGCGCGTGATCCTCGAGGAAGGCCTCGGAGGAGACCTCGTAGAGGTTCGGGCTGGCTTCGCGGCCGGCGCTCTCGGTCGTGAGAACCGGGCTCACGGAGTTGCGCGAGTCGAACCGGTCCTTGCCGTCGCGATAGGCCCTGGCGATGCCATCGGTCAGCATGACCTGCGGCGCGGCCTTGGCGAGCGCCTCGGAGGCGGCGGCGACCACCGCGTCGCCCTCCGGTCCCTCGGCGATCACGGCGATGCCGGGATTGGTGCAGAACTGCCCCGCGCCCATGGTGAGCGACCCGGCCCAGCCCTCGCCGATCCCGGCGCCGCGCGCCTTCACCGCCTCGGGCAGCAGGAACATCGGGTTGACCGAGCCCAGCTCGCCGAAGAACGGGATCGGCTCGGGCCGGGCGGCGCAGAGATCGAAGAGCGCGCGGCCGCCGCCGAGCGAGCCGGTGAAGCCGACCGCCTTGATATGGGGGTTCTGGACCAGCGCCTCGCCGACCTTGCGGTTGCCGCCCTGGATCAGGCTGAAGACGCCGGGATGAAGTCCGAGCTTCTCGCGCGCCGCCTGGACCGCCTCCGCGACGATCTCGCCGGTGCCCGGATGGGCGGAATGGCCCTTGACCACGACCGGGCAGCCGGCGGCGAGCGCGGCGGCCGTGTCACCGCCCGCGGTCGAGAAGGCGAGCGGGAAGTTCGAGGCGCCGAAGACCGCGACCGGGCCGATCGGCCGTTCGATCAGCCGCAGATCCGGCCGGGGCAGCGGCTTGCGGTCCGGCAGCGCCTTGTCGTGGCGCCGGTCGAGATAGGCGCCGTCGCGGATATGGCTTGCGAAGAGGCGAAGCTGGCCGGTGGTGCGGCCCCGCTCGCCTTCGAGCCGGGCGGCGGGCAGGCCGGTCTCCTGCGTGCCGATCTCGGTGATCGCGGCGCCGCGCGCCTCGATCTCGTCGGCGATCGCGTCGAGGAAGGCGGCCTGTTCCTCGCGGCTGGCATAGCCGTAGGACCAGAAGGCTTCCTCCGCCGCGGCGCAGGCCCGTTCCACGAGTTCGGGCGTGCCGGTCGAGAAATCATGCGCCGGTCCCGTCGCGGGGGCCGAGCGGAATGTTCCCTCGGTTGCGACCCACTCTCCCGCGATCAGATGCTTGCCATGCGGGGTGAACTGCGCGGTATCGGTCATGCCTATCGTCCTGTCTTCTCGCGCCAGGCATCGTATTTCGCCTGGTTTTCTTCCTTGGTGCAGGGGTAGAGGCCGATGATCGCGGCGCCGCCCTTCACCTCTTCGAGCACGAAATCCTCGAAACTCTCCATCCCGGTGCATTCCTCGGCGATCTCGTCGGCGAGATGCGCGGGGATCACCATCACGCCGTCCTTGTCGCCAAGGAGGATGTCGCCCGGAAACACCGGGGCATCGCCGCAGGAAATCGGCACGTTGATGTCGAGCGCCTCGTGCAGCGTCAGGTTGGTCGGCGCCGAGGGGCGGGCGTGATAGGCGGGCATGTCGAGCTCGCCAATGCCGGCCGCGTCGCGGAAGCCGCCGTCCGAGACCACACCCGCGGCGCCACGGAGCGCGAGGCGCGTGATCAGGATCGAGCCCGCGCTCGCCGCCCGCGCATCCTTGCGCGCGTCCATCACGAGCACATGGCCCGGCGGGCAGGTTTCCATCGCCACGCGCTGCGGATGGTTCGGGTCGCGGAAGATGGTGATCGGGTTGCGGTCCTCGCGCGCCGGGATGTAGCGCAGCGTGAAGGCCGGGCCGACCATGACCTCGTCCTTGGCCTTCACCGGCACGACGCCCTGGATGAACTGGTTGCGCAGGCCGCGCTTGTAGAGCGCGGTGGCGACGGAGGCGGTCGAGACGCGCTTCAGCTTCGCCAGCGTCTCGGGGGAGATGCCTTCGATCGGTGCTTGCTCAGTCACGGGGGGTGATTCCTCTCTCGCCGTCAGTTGATGACGGGCTCATCGACCGGGCGGCCGAACTCGGTTTTCAGGAAATCGAAGTCGCAGCCCTTGTCGGCCTGTTCGATATGCTTGGAGAACATGTAGCCGTAGCCCCGCTCGTAGCGCGGTTCGGGCGCGGTCCAGGCGGCGCGGCGCTCGGCAAGTTCCTCCTCGCTCACATCCATGTCGAGGCTCCGGTTCGGGATGTCGAGCGTTACCATGTCCCCGGTCCTGAGCAGCGCGAGCGGGCCGCCGACGAAGGCCTCGGGCGAGACATGCAGGACGCAGGCGCCGAAGCTCGTGCCCGACATGCGCGCGTCGGAGATCCGGACCATGTCGCGCAGCCCGAGCTTCAGGAGCGCCTTCGGCATCGGGATCATGCCCCATTCCGGCATCCCCGGCCCGCCCTGCGGCCCGGCGTTCCTGAGCACGAGCACGGTTTCGGGCGTCATCGGATAGTCGGGATCGTCGATGATCTTCTTAAGCTCCGGATAGCTGTCGGCGACCAGCGCCGGTCCGGTATGGCGGTGGAACTTCGGATCGCAGGCGGCGGGTTTGATGACGGCGCCGGAGGGGGCGAGATTGCCCTTCAGCACCGCGAGCGAGCCCTCGTGATAGACCGGGTTCGAGAGCGGCCGGATCACGTCCTCGTTCCAGATCTTCACCTCTTCCAGCCCCTCGGTCAGCGGCCTGCCGGTGACGGTGATCGCCGACGAATCGAGCTTGTCGCCAAGCTGTTTCATCAACGCCCGAAGGCCGCCCGCGTAGAAGAAATCCTCCATGAGATAGGTGGTTCCCGAGGGCCGGATGTTGGCGATCACCGGCGTGGTCCGCCCGATCCGGTCGAGGTCGTCCAGTTCGAGCGGCACTCCCGCGCGCCGCGCCATGGCGATCAGGTGGATGATCGCATTGGTCGAGCAGCCGGTCGCCATCGCCACCGTCACCGCGTTCTCGACCGCGGCCGGGGTGATGATCTTCTCCGGCGTCAGATCTTCCCAGACCATCTCGACAGCGCGACGTCCGCATTGCGTCGACATGCGCTGGTGGTTCGCATCCGCCGCCGGGATCGAGGAGGCGCCCGGCAGCGACAGCCCCAGCGCCTCGGCGATCGCCGTCATCGTCGAGGCGGTGCCCATGGTCATGCAGTGGCCGTAGCTCCGGGCGATGCCGCCCTCGATCCCCTGCCATTCCTCCTTGGAAATCGTGCCGGCTCGCCGCTCGTCCCAGTACTTGAAGCCGTCGGTGCCCGAGCCGAGGTACTTGCCGGCGTAGTTTCCGCGCAGCATCGGCCCCGCCGGCAGGTAGACGAAGGGAAGTCCCATCGAGACCGCGCCCATGACGAGCCCGGGCGTCGTTTTGTCACAGCCGCCCATCAGCACCGCGCCATCGACCGGGTGGCAGCGCAGAAGCTCCTCCGTCTCCATCGCCAGCATGTTGCGATAGAGCATCGTTGTCGGCTTGACGAAATTCTCGGAAAGCGACAGCGCCGGCAGCTCCATCGGGAAGCCGCCCGCCTGCAGAATACCGCGCCGTACCCATTCCGCGCGGTCCTTGAAGTGCGTATGGCAGGGCTGGGCGTCGGACCAGGTGTTGATGATCGCGATGATCGGCCGGCCTTCCCAGTCGACCGGATCGTAGCCCATCTGCATCGTCCGCGAGCGGTGGCCGAAGGAACGCTGATCGTCCGGCACCATCCATCGCGCGGAGCGCAGCTCCGCGTAGGTCTTCTTCTCGCCCATGTTTCCTCCCGCTTCAGGCTCTGGAATCGGCGTTTCGTCTTTTTGATACTAATATATCAGTTGGACACCTATATCAACCGCGTTTATGATGGTCCGGTATCGGTGGGGAGGTCCCTCAGCATGAACACTCCACTCGCTTCGAGCTTCGGCCTGGCCGAGCACGGCGCGGTCGGCCTGGCCGGGGGGACGGCGCAGCGGGTCTACAACGACCTGCGCCACCGGATCATCACGCTCGACCTGCCTCCGGACACGACGCTGGCGCGCAACGAACTGACGGATACCTACGACGTCAGCCAGACCCCGATCCGCGAGGCGCTGCAGTTGCTGCGGCAGGAGGGGCTGGTCCGCATCTATCCGCAGTCGAAGACGGTGGTGACGCGCATCGACGTACCGGAGATCTTCGAGGCGCATTTCCTGCGTGTCGCGCTGGAGACCGAGGTCTGCCGGGGTCTGGCCGAACTCGCCGACAATTCGGCGACCGTCACGCGGGCGCGCTCGATCATCCGGATGCAGGAGGCGGTCGCGAACGATTCCACGCAGCTCGCGGTGTTTCAGGAACTGGATGAACTCTTCCATCAGACGCTCTTCGTCGGCGTCGGGCGCGTCGGGCTCCAGGCGCTGGTGCGCGAGCGGTCCGGCCATCTCGAACGGCTGCGCCGCCTGCACCTGCCCGAGCGTGGCAAGATCCTGAGCATTCTCGGGGGCCACCGGGCCGTCATCGACGCGATCGCGGAAAAGGACGTGGACGGCGCGATCGGCGCGATCCGCGAGCACCTGAGCCAGACGGTGGCTCAGGTGGAGGTATTGCGGCGCGAGTTCCCGGACTATTTCGCCTGAAGCCGTCTCCGCCTGAGAGCCGGACCCGAAATGAGTTGAGCGATATCAGCGGGTTGTGATTCACGTCGGTTTGCGAAGACTGACGGAGATCCGATGCCCTGGACTGATACCGCTCGGCGCGACTAT
>NZ_JBKQWU010000021.1:0-59007 GCF_047275745.1 Amaricoccus sp. W119
TTGACGCGGCCCCGATCGCGAGGGAAAAAATGATCGCCGCCCGATCGGAGGCTGACAGGCGGAACATGACCGACATCCGGACACCAGATGTCAGATCAAGTCTAAACTTATACAAATAAAGCGCTTGAGGTGTCGCCATCCAGGCCCAGGTCGATGCGAGCGGCCTTCGTTCCGCGCGGGGCATCGTGGCGCTCGCAGATGCGATCGCCTGTCGTGCCAGACCGTCGAACGACCGATGGTGACGCTGTTCCGTGTTGCGGGCACGTTTCGCCAGGATAGGCGCCGCCCCGGGCGCGCCACGGGGCGTGCGCTCGTCTCGCGCCCGGCGCGGGTCAGTTCTCTTCCTCGTTCGATCCGACGTCGGCGATATCGTCGATGTCGACGTTGTCTTCCTCGTCCTCAAGGATCTCGTCGTTCATGTCGTCATCGGAATCGATCACGTCGTCGTCGGAATCGAGATCCGGCAGATCCTCGATATCCATCGGCTCGGGCTTGGCCTTTTCGGGCCGGATCGCCTTCGGCTTCGCAGCGGTCAGGCTGTCGACCGAGAAGGTGGCGCCGCATTCGGGGCAGGTCATCGGGTCGTTGCGCAGGTCGTAGAACCGGGAGGCGCAATGCGGGCAGACGCGCTTAACGCCCCATTCGTCCTTGGGCATCAGGAATCCTTCGCGTGCAATGGAAATCGAATCCGGCGTCGCATGCCATGCGTCGGAGGCGATGTCAAAGGGGAAGGAGGCCGCGGCCAGTGCTAACCATACGACCAAAGTGTGCCCGCATCTGCCCTGTAAACGGGCGAATGCCGCTTGTCTTCGGCAACAATCGTATTATTTTTGGGTAACAAAATTTCGTGGAGTTTCGGTATGCTGTTGTACCACGCATATGAGTTGACCCACGCGGCGCTGTCTCCCATGCGCGCCGCGGCGCGAATCAGCCAGGAAATGGTGAGCAATCCGCTCAATCTGTTATCCGAAAGTTACGGGAATCGCGCGGTTTCGGCCGCTCTGGACATGTTCATCCAGGCGACGCGGCGCTACGGCAAGCCCGAGTTCGGGCTCGAAACGACGCTGGTCGACGGCCAGGAGACACCGATCGTCGAGGAGATCGTCTGGACCCGCCCGTTCTGCGAACTACTGCGGTTCCGGCGTGATTCGGCGCAGGCCGCGGCGCGGCGCGATCCGAAGGTTCTCATTGTCGCACCGATGTCGGGCCATTACGCGACGCTGCTGCGCGGTACTGTCGCGGCGATGCTGCCGGAACACGACGTCTACATCACCGACTGGGTCGATGCGCGCCAGGTGCCGCTCAGCCGGGGTGAATTTGATCTCGACGACTATACCGATTACCTGATCGACATGATCCAGACCCTGGGCCGCGATGGCGAGCGTGTGCACGTCATGGCGGTCTGTCAGCCGGGCATTCCCGCGATGGTCGCGGCGAGCGTCATGGCCATGGATCGCGATCCGCTGCGTCCGGCGTCGCTGACGCTCATGGGCTCGCCGATCGACACCGCCTGCAATCCGAAGCAGCCGAACGAACTCGCGCAGAGCCATCCGCTGAGCTGGTTCGAGCAGAACGTGGTCGTGCGGGTGCCGTGGCCGAATCCGGGTGCGATGCGGCGGGTCTATCCCGGCTTCCTGCAGCTCTCGGGCTTCCTGTCGATGAATTTCGACCGGCACATGGACGCGCATATCTCGCAATTCAAGAACCTCGTCCGCGGCGACGGTGACAGCACGGAGGCGCATCGCCGCTTCTATGACGAGTATATGGCGGTGATGGACCTCTCCGCCGAATTCTACCTCCAGACGATCGAGCGGGTGTTCCAGAAGCGGCTGCTGGCCGAGGGGGAATACCATTACCGCGATCGCCACATCGATCCCGGCGCGATGACCGATATCGCTCTGATGACGGTCGAGGGCGAAACCGACGACATCACGGGACTGGGCCAGACCGAGGCGGCGCAGAAGCTCGCGCGCGGACTCCCCGATTCGGAGCGGGACCATTTCGTGGCAGAGGGCGTCGGGCACTACGGTGTGTTCAACGGATCGCGCTGGCGCGGAATCATTCAGCCGAGGGTGCGCGATTTCATCGCGGGCCATCGGCGCGAGGTGGCGCCGGCGCGGCCCGGCCTCGTGGTCTCCGAGAAGATCGCGGCGGCGCCGCGGGCCGAGGTCTGAGCAAGCCGCCCCCGGGGCAGGGCGGGAGCGCACCCGCGTGGCGGGTATCCTCCGGGTCGGGAAGCCGGAAATCGAGGTCCGGCTCCGTCGTGACGCACGCTCGCGGCGGATGACCCTGCGCGTCGCGGGCCTCGCAGCCGGGGGGCCGGTGCTGACGATTCCGACGGCCGCGCCGATCTCGGCCGCCCGCGCATTTCTCGACGACCATGAGGACTGGCTGCGGCGCCATCTGGCAGAGCGGCCGCGCATCGCGGTCCGGGATGGGACGGTGCTCCCTTTCGGCGACGGGGAACTCGCGATTCGCGCCTTGGGCGGCTCCGCGAGTGGTTCCGCGCCGGGTCCCGTGAGCCGGCGCCTCCTGCACGCGGATGGCGTGCTCCATGTCCCGGGTCGTTCAGAGTATCTGCCTGGCCGGGTCGCCGCCTTCCTTCGCGAGGCGGCGCGGGAGGCTTGCGCGGGAGCTTGCGATCGGCACTCGACCGCGCTGGGGCGTCGCGTCCGGCGGATCAGCCTGCGTGATCCGCGTGCCCGTTGGGGCTCCTGCACGACCCGGGGCGATCTCATGTTCTCCTGGCGGCTGGCGCTGGCACCGCGATCGGTGCTCGACTACGTGGTCGCGCATGAAGTCGCGCATCTCGCCGAGATGAACCATTCGGAGCGTTTCTGGGCGGTCGTCGCGCGGCTTTGTCCCGGCTATGAAGGCCCACGCGACTGGCTCCGGCGCGAAGGCGCGCGGTTGCACGGATATGACTTCTCCCGCCCCGAAGCCGGGGAGGCGCGCACTTGACGCGCGGGCCCGCTTCGTGGTCCGCATCGGCGATGATCGACTCGCGCGAACGTCCAAGCCAGACACCGAGCGCCGGGGAAATGTCGCTCACCGCGCATGAGCGGGTTTATCGTGGACTTCGCGCGCGCGTAATGCATGGCCTTGTCGCACCCGGCGCCTCGATGACGCTCCGGGGCATCGCGGCGGAATACGGCGTCTCGACCACGCCGGCGCGCGAGGCAGTCCGGCGGCTGGTCGCCGAGGGCGCGCTGAAACTGTCGGCTTCGGGCCGGGTCTCGACGCCGGAACTGAGCAACGAACGCATCGAGGAACTGGCGAGCCTGCGCGCGCTCCTGGAGCCCGAGCTGGCAAGCCGGGCGTTGCCGCGCGCGCATATCGCGCTCATCGACCGGATGCAGGCGATCAACAACGTGATCGACGAGATGATCGTGAAGGGCGACGCGGCCGGCTATGTCAGGACCAACCTCGAATTTCACCGCACGCTCTACCTCCGCGCGCAGGCACCCGCGATGCTCGGCCTGATCGAAACGGTCTGGCTGCAATCCGGGCCGACGATGCGCGCGCTCTATCAGCGACTGCAGCGGCGGCAGGCGGCGGAGAACCATCGCAAGATCATCGCCGCGCTGAAGGCGGGGGACAATCCGGGGCTGCGTCTGGCCGTCCGGATGGATGTGACGCAGGGCCTGAGGATGCTCGCGGGCTGAGATCGCGTCGTCGATCCGCCGTGGGTGGAGAATGTCCTCACCCCCGCAGGCCAAACCATCAGGCGCGGCCGGGTCGGAAGCCGGCCGCGCCGGGGACCGAAGCCCCCGGACTCTCGCCGTCAGACGTGGATCGCGCCGTCGCCGCAGGCCAGCGCCGCTTCGCGCACCGCCTCGGAGCAGGTCGGATGCGCGTGGCAGGTGCGCGCCACATCCTCCGCCGCCGCGCCGAATTCCATCGCCACGCAGATCTCGTGGATCATCTCGCCCGCCTGCGGCCCGATGATATGCGCGCCGAGAATCCGGTCGGTTTCCTTGTCGGCGAGGATCTTCACGAAACCGTCGGCCATGAAGTAGCTCTTGGCCCGCGCGTTGCCCATGAAGGGGAACTTGCCGACCTTGTAGGCGCGGCCCTGCTCCTTCAGCGTCTGCTCCGTCTCGCCGACCGAGGCGACCTCGGGGCTCGTGTAGATGACGCCGGGGATCACGCCGTAGTTCACATGGCCGTGCTGGCCCGCGATCGTCTCGGCGACGGCCATGCCCTCGTCCTCGGCCTTGTGGGCGAGCATCGGCCCGGGCGTCACGTCGCCGATCGCGTAGATGCCCGCGACGTTGGTGCGCCAGTGCTCGTCGACCTTGACCTGGCCCCGATCGGTCAGCGCGATTCCCGCCTCGGAGAGCCCGAGGCCCTCGGCGTAGGGGCGGCGGCCGGTCGCGACCAGCACCACATCGACGTCGAGCGAGGCTTCACTCTCATCCTTGCGGAGCTTGTAGGTCACGTGAACGCCGTTCTCGTCCGGCACGGCCGATTGCACCGCGGCGCCGAGGACGAAGGTCAGTCCCTGTTTCGACAGCTGCTTCTGCAGCGCCTTGCAGATCTCCAGATCCATGCCCGGCGTGATCTGGTCGAGGAATTCGAGCACCGTCACCTTCGAGCCCAGCCGGGCATAGACCGAGCCGAGTTCGAGCCCGATCACGCCCGCGCCGATCACCGCGAGCCGTTTCGGGATTTCCGGCAGGTCGAGCGCGCCGGTCGAGGAGACGACGGTCTTCTCGTCGATCTCCACGCCCCTGAGCGGCGTCACCTCGGAGCCGCTGGCGATGACGATGTTCTTCGCATTGTGGACCGTGCCATCGACCTCGACCTTGCCGGGGCCGGCGATCTTGCCCCAGCCCTTGAGCCAGTCGATCTTGTTCTTCTTGAACAGGAACTCGATGCCCTTGGTGTTGGTCTCGACGGTGGACTTCTTGTAGCCCTGCATCTTCTCGACATCGAGGGTCGGAGAGGCGCCCATCAGGCCCATCTTCTCGAAGGTGTCATGCGCCTCGTGGTAGAGTTCGGAGGCATGGAGCAGGGCCTTAGACGGAATGCAGCCGACGTTGAGGCAGGTTCCGCCCAGCGTCTCGCGCCCCTCGACGCAGGCGGTCCTGAGGCCAAGCTGGGCGCAGCGGATGGCGCAGACATAGCCGCCGGGCCCCGCGCCGATGACGATCACATCATAGTCTGCCATTTCTCACTCCTCGCGGGCGCTTCGGCGCCGATGGTTTTAGAAGAGGGCCATCAGGATCATCACCAGCGTCGCGGCGAGACCGAGCCCGAATATGACCGACCGCCAGGGCGACCAGCCGAAAGCATAGGCGGGCACGTAGAGCATGCGTGCCACGAGATAGATCCAGGCGCAGGCGGCGGTCAGACCCGAGGCCGAGCCCGAGAGCGTCACGACGACCACCGCGACGGTGAAGAGCGCCAGCGCCTCGAAATGATTGTCGACGGCGCGCCGCAGACGCCCGGCGCGCGGCGAAAGATCCGCCGGCCTGTCGCGGGGGCCGGCGTTGTAGGCCGCCCCCGCGTCGCGGTTCATCATCGCGCCCGCGAGCCCGATCTGCGCCACCTGCAGAAGCGCCGCGAGCGCGAGCGCCAGTAGCTCGGGGGTGAGCCCGCCCGACATGTCAGAAGGCGGTCTCCAGGAATTCCGGCGAGAGACCGCGCCCGAGCTTCTCCTGGTTGTCGAGCCAGCCTTGCGCGCGGTCGCGGTCGCGGACCTCGAAGAGCATGAGCGCGCGGCCGGGCCGGTCGGCGGAGCGCCAGAACTGCAGCAGGCCGAGACCGGCGGCGGAGATGTTCTCCCTCTCGTCGTCGAACTCGGACTTCCAGGCATCGTAATCGGCGGGTTCGATCTGGCAGATCAGTTGCATCGTCCTCTCCCTCGTTCTTCGGCGGGCGCGTGATCCGCGCCTCTGCCGGAACTGAATCTAGCCCGTCCGGAACGGTACGACCATGGCAACGTCGGGGGGCGAGACGGATCAGTCGCCGGTCCCGCCACCGACATTGCCATGGCTATGCCGGAGCCGGAGGATCTGGACCGATCGCGGCGGTTCGATCAGGAACTCCGGGTCGCGCTCCAGATGATGGATCACATCGGGATCGCCTCCCGTGAAGCTCGCCATCGCCTTGAAATCGGCCCAGTACGAGACCGTGACGAATTCGACTTCCCCGTCACGGTCCTCCCGGAAGGTCTGGACGCCCATTGCCTTCTCGATCAGCGGCCGGATGCCCGCCTCGTAGTTGTAGGCTTCATAGGCGTCCGCCACCTCTGGACGGGTCCGGCCGCGCCAGATCCGGGCGATCGTCGGCGCGGCCATCGGCTCAGAGATCCATCAGCAGCCGGCGCGGGTCCTCGAGCGCCTCCTTGACGCGGACGAGGAAGGTCACCGCGCCCTTGCCGTCGACGATCCGGTGGTCGTAGCTCAGCGCCAGATACATCATCGGGCGGATCACCACCTGACCCTTGATCGCCATCGGACGCTGCTGGATCTTGTGCATGCCGAGGATGCCCGATTGCGGCGGGTTCAGGATCGGCGAGGACATGAGCGAGCCGTAGACACCACCGTTCGAGATCGTGAAGGTGCCGCCCTGCATGTCGGCCATCGAGAGCTTGCCGTCGCGGGCCTTGACGCCGAGCTCGGCGATCGTCTTCTCGATATCGGCGAAGGACATCTCGTCGGCGTCGCGGATCACCGGCACGACGAGGCCGGTCGGGGTGCCGACCGCGATCCCCATATGGACGAAGTTCTTGTAGACGATGTCCGTGCCGTCGATCTCGGCGTTGACCTCGGGAACCTCCTTCAGCGCGTGACAGCAGGCCTTGGTGAAGAAGGACATGAAGCCGAGCTTCACCTTGTGCTTCTTCTCGAACAGGTCCTTGTACTCGTTGCGCAGGTCCATCACGCCGGTCATGTCCACCTCGTTATAGGTGGTGAGCATGGCGGCGGTGTTCTGCGCTTCCTTGAGGCGCCGCGCGATGGTCTGGCGCAGCCGGGTCATCTTCACCCGTTCCTCGCGCTCGGCATCCTGGGCCGCCACGGCGGCGCGGGGGGCCGGGGCGGGCGCGGGCGCCGGCGCGGCGGCGGCCGGCTTGGGCGCCTCGGCCTTCCGCACGTCCTCCTTCATGATGCGTCCGTCGCGTCCGGTGCCGGTCACCTGATCCGGGGAGAGCCCCTTGTCGGCCATCATCTTCTTCGCCGAGGGCGCATCCTCGACATCGCGGCCCCCGGCCTTCACCGGCGCCTCGGCCTTCGCCGCGGCGGCGGACCCGGAGGAGGCGGAGGCGCCCGCGGCTTCGCCGCCGCCGATCACGCCGAGCTTGCCGCCGGCGGAGACGGTGGCGCCCGCCTCGGCCAGGATCTCGCTCAGTACGCCGGCCGCGGGCGAGGGGACCTCGACCGAGACCTTGTCGGTCTCGAGCTCGCAGAGGAGTTCATCCTGCGCGACCGCGTCGCCCACCTTCTTGAACCAGGTCGAGACAGTGGCCTCGGTGACGCTCTCGCCGAGGGTCGGAACCATGATCTCGACCGTCCGGTCGTTGGCTGGAGCCGACTCGGCCGTTTCGGAGGCCGCCTTGCCGGGTTCGGGGGCGTCCTTCGCCTCGGGCTTCGGCGCCTCGGCCGGAGGCTTGCCCGCGCCGCCCGCGGGTTTCGCCTCGGCCTTCTCGTCGATCGTCGCGAGCAGCGCGTCGACGCCGACGGTCTCGCCCTCCTTGGCGACGATCTCGCTCAGCACACCGGCCGCGGTCGCCGGAACCTCGACGGTGACCTTGTCGGTTTCGAGCTCGCACAGCATCTCGTCCACGGCGACGGCGTCGCCGACCTTCTTGAACCAGGTTGCGACGGTCGCTTCGCTGACGCTTTCGCCCAGCGTGGGCACGCGAATCTCGGCCATGGTCTTATCGGTCCTTCTTCAGGGTCAGTGCCTCGTCCACCAGCTGGTCCTGCTGGAGCTTGTGCTGTTTCGCGAGGCCGGTCGCGGGCGAGGCCGACGATGGCCGCCCGGCGTAGGTTGGCCGATGATGCTTCGCGCCGATCCGGCCGAGCACCCATTCGATATTGGGCTCGACGAAGGTCCAGTAGCCCTGGTTCTTGGGCTCCTCCTGGCACCAGACGACCTCGGCGTCCTTGAACCGGCCGAGCTCCTTGGTGAGCGAGAGCGCGGGGAAGGGATAGAACTGTTCGAGGCGCATGATGTAGACGTTGTCGATCCCGCGGGCGTCGCGCTCCTCGAGCAGGTCGTAGTAGACCTTGCCCGAGCACATCACGACCCGCTTGATCTTCTCGTCGGGCACCAGCGCCCCCGCCTTGTCCGGCCCGGTGTCGGCGCTGTCCCAGAGCACGCGGTGGAAGCTCGATCCCTTGGCGAAATCCTCGATGTCCGACACGGCGCCCTTGTGGCGCAGCAGCGATTTCGGCGTCATCAGGATCAGGGGCTTGCGGAAGCTGCGGTGCAACTGCCGGCGCAGGATGTGGAAGTAGTTCGCCGGCGTCGTACAGTTCGCGACGATCCAGTTGTCGGCGGCGCACATCTGCAGGAAGCGCTCGGGGCGGGCGGAGGAATGCTCCGGCCCCTGGCCCTCGTAGCCATGCGGCAGCAGCATCACGAGCCCCGACATCCGGAGCCACTTCGCCTCGCCCGAGGAGATGAACTGGTCGATCATGATCTGGGCGCCGTTGACGAAATCGCCGAACTGCGCCTCCCAGAGCACGAGCGCGTTCGGCTCGGCGAGGCTGTAGCCGTATTCGTAGCCGAGCACCGCGTATTCCGAGAGCATCGAGTCGACGACTTCGTAGCTCGCCTGCTTGTCGTCGATGTGGTTGAGCGGGTGGTAGCGTTCCTCGGTCTTCTGGTCGATAATGCCCGAATGGCGCTGGCTGAAGGTGCCGCGGGTCGCATCCTGACCAGAGAGGCGCACGGGATAGCCTTCGGTCAGGAGCGTGCCGAAGGCGAGCGCCTCGGCCGTGGCCCAGTCGATGCCCTTGCCCGAGTCGATCATCTGCCGTTTCGCGTCGAGCATGCGCTGCACGGTGCGATGCGGGTTGTAGCCCTCGGGAAGCTTGGTGAGCGCCGCGCCGACCTTGCGGAGCCGGCTCATCTCGACGCCGGTCTTGCCACGCTGATAGCGGCCCTCGCGCTTGCCGAGCCCGGACCAGCGTCCGTCGAGCCAGTCCGCCTTGTTCGGCCGGTAATCCTTGCCCGACTCGAACTCGGCGTTCAGATGCGACTGGAACGCCCCCTTCATGTCCTCGATCTCGCCCTCGGGGATGAGGCCGTCGGCGACGAGCCGCTCGGTGTAGATCTGGAGCGTGGTCTTGTGACCCTTGATCGCCGTGTACATCAGCGGCTGGGTGAACATGGGCTCGTCGCCCTCGTTATGCCCGAACCGGCGGTAGCAGAACATGTCGATCACGACATCCTTGTGGAACCGCTGCCGGAACTCGGTCGCCACGCGGGCGGCGTGGACCACGGCCTCCGGATCGTCGCCGTTCACATGGAAGATCGGCGCTTCGACCATGAGCGCGATGTCTGTCGGATAGGGCGAGGAACGCGAGTTGTGCGGCGCCGTGGTGAAGCCGATCTGGTTGTTCACGACGATATGGATGGTGCCGCCGGTCCGGTGCCCCCTGAGGCCCGAGAGGCCGAAACACTCCGCGACCACGCCTTGGCCCGCGAAGGCCGCGTCGCCGTGGAGCAGGATCGGCAGCACCTTGCGGCGCTCGTCGTCATGCATCTGCGCCTGCTTGGCGCGGGCCTTGCCGAGCACGACGGGATCGACCGCCTCCAGATGGCTCGGGTTCGCGGTGAGCGAGAGATGCACCCGGTTGCCGTCGAATTCGCGGTCGGAGGAGGCGCCGAGGTGGTATTTCACGTCGCCCGAACCTTCGACTTCCTCGGGCTTGAAGCTGCCGCCCTGGAATTCGTTGAAGATCGCGCGATAGGGTTTGGCCATCACGTTCGCGAGCAGACTGAGGCGGCCGCGATGCGGCATGCCGATCACGATCTCCTCGACGCCGAGCTGGCCTCCGCGCTTGATGATCTGTTCCATCGCGGGGACGAGCGCCTCGCCGCCGTCGAGGCCGAAGCGCTTGGTGCCGGTGTACTTGATCTGCAGGAACTTCTCGAAGCCCTCGGCTTCGACGAGCTTGTTCAGGATCGCCCGCCGCCCCTCCTGTGTGAAGCGGATCTCCTTGCCGTAGCCCTCGATCCGCTCCTTGAGCCAGGCGGATTCCTCGGGGTCGGAGATATGCATGTACTGGAGCGCGAAGGTGCCGCAGTAGGTGCGCTTCAGGATCTCGAGGATCTGGCGCATCGACCCGGTTTCGAGGCCGAGCACGTTGTCGAGAAAGATCGGCCGGTCCATGTCCTGGGCGCCGAAACCGTAGGATTCCGGCCGGAGTTCCGGATGCGGCGTGCCCGCGGTCAGTTTCAGCGGGTCTAGATCGGCGATCAGGTGGCCCCGGATACGATAGGCGCGGATGATCATGAGCGCGCGGAGGCTGTCGAGAACCGCCTGCTGGACCTGCGACTCGGAGAGGGTCACGCCCTTCTCGGCGGCCTTGGCCTGGACCTTCTCCGCCACCTTGCGGGCGGGTTCGGCGCCCTTCGGGCTCTCTCCCCACTGGCCGTCGAGCGCCGCGGTCAGCTCGTCGTTCGGCGCCGGCGGCCAGTCGGCCCGGGCCCAGCTCGGCCCCTCGGCGCCCCGGATCGCATCGGCGCTCGCATCTCCGAGACCCGCGAAGAATTCCGCCCAGCTCGCATCCACCGAGTTCGGGTCCTGGGCGTGACGCGCCTGAAGCGCCTCGACATATTCCGCGTTCTGCCCCTGCAGGAACGATTCATTCCGGAAGACCGTGTTCTGCGACTGTTCGGTCATGTCTCTCGCGACGGGACTTGCCCGCTCCTTTTCGTGTCCGGGCGCCCCGCGCATCGAGGTACCGGTTGTGAAGGTCCCCGCCCGGCCCGCATGGCCGGACGGGGAAAGTCCTGCTCGGCTCCGGGTCGGCCCGAGGCCACCCCCGGCGCGCGCGCCCGCAGGTCAGTCCCGGGTCATCCCCGGCCGATCGCCTTCAGGACCGCCTCGCCGAGACCGGCGGGGCTGTCGGCGACGACGAATCCCGCGGACTTCATCGCCTCGATCTTGTCCTCGGCGCCGCCCTTGCCGCCGGCGACGATCGCGCCCGCGTGGCCCATCCGGCGGCCCTTGGGAGCCGTCCGGCCCGCGATGAAGCCCGCGATCGGCTTCGCCCGGCCGCGCTTCGCCTCGTCCTTGATGAACTGCGCCGCGTCTTCCTCGGCCGAGCCGCCGATCTCGCCGATCATGATGATCGACTCCGTCTCGGGATCGTCAAGCAGCCATTCGAGCACATCGAGGTGTTCGGTGCCCTTGATCGGATCGCCGCCGATACCGACGCAGGTGGACTGGCCGAGCCCGGCGGCGGTGGTCTGCGCGACCGCCTCGTAGGTCAGGGTGCCGGAGCGCGACACGACGCCGACCGAGCCGCGCTTGTGGATGTGGCCCGGCATGATGCCGATCTTGCAGGCGTCGGGCGTGATGACACCGGGGCAGTTCGGCCCGACGAGGATCGAGCGCGAGCCCTGGAGTGCCCGCTTCACCTTCATCATATCGAGCACCGGAATGCCCTCGGTGATCGCGACGATGAGCTCCATCTCGGCGTCGATCGCCTCGAGGATCGCATCGGCGGCGAAGGGGGGCGGCACGTAGATCGCGGTCGCGCCGGCGCCGGTCTTCTCCTTCGCCTCCGCGACGGTATTGAACATCGGCAGGCCGATATGCTCGCCACCGCCCTTGCCGGGCGTCACGCCGCCGACCATCTTGGTGCCGTAGGCGATCGCCTGTTCGGTGTGGAAGGTCCCCTGCGAGCCCGTGAGGCCCTGGCAGATCACCTTGGTATTCTCATCGACGAGGATCGACATTCTCAGGCACCTTTCACGGCTTTGACGACCTTCTCCGCCGCGTCGGCGAGGTTGTCCGCGGCGATGACCGCGAGGCCGCTTTCGTTCAGGATCTTCTTGCCGAGCTCGACGTTCGTGCCTTCGAGCCGGACGACGAGCGGGACCTGCAGGCCGACCGTCTTCACCGCCTCGATCACGCCCTCCGCGATCACGTCGCAGCGCATGATCCCGCCGAAGATATTGACGAGGATGCCCTTCACGTTCGGATCGGAGGTAATGATCTTGAAGGCCTCGGTCACCTTGTCCTTCGTCGCGCCGCCGCCGACGTCGAGGAAGTTCGCCGGTTCCGAGCCGTAGAGCTTGATGATGTCCATCGTCGCCATGGCGAGGCCCGCGCCGTTCACCATGCAGCCGATCTCGCCGTCGAGCGCGATGTAGTTGAGGTCGAACTTCGACGCGGCGAGTTCCTTCGGGTCTTCCTCGGTCTCGTCGCGAAGCGCGAGCACGCCCGACTGGCGGTAGAGCGCGTTCGAGTCGAAGCCGAGCTTCGCGTCGAGGCAGCGGAGGTCGCCGTCGGTGGTGACGATCAGCGGGTTGATCTCGATCATCTCCGCGTCGCGCTCGTTGAAGAGCCGGTAGAGCTTGTTCACGAGATCGACGCACTGCTTGACCTGCTTGCCTTCGAGGCCGAGCGCGAAGGCGACGCGGCGACCGTGGAAGCCCGAAATGCCGGAGGCCGGATCGACCGAGAAGCTGAGGATCTTCTCGGGGGTCTTCGCCGCGACTTCCTCGATGTCCATGCCACCCTCGGTGGAGCAGACGAAGGAGATGCGCGAGGAGCCGCGATCGACGAGCAGCGCGAGGTAGAGTTCGCGCGCGATGTCGGAGCCGTCCTCGATATAGACGCGGTTCACGACCTTGCCGGCCGGGCCGGTCTGATGCGTGACGAGCGTGCGTCCGAGCATCCGCTGCGCTTCCTCGGCCGCCTCGGCGACCGATTTCGTGACGCGCACGCCACCCTTCTCGCCGGCGCTCGCTTCCTGGAACTTGCCCTTGCCGCGGCCGCCGGCGTGGATCTGCGCCTTGACGACCCAGATCGGCCCGCCAAGCTCGCCCGCCGCCGATTTCGCCTCCTCGGCGCGGAGTACGATCCGCCCGTCGGATACGGGCAGGCCGTAGTCCTTCAGAAGCTGCTTGGCCTGGTATTCGTGAATGTTCATCTGCCGCCCATCCCCGGCCCCAGCCGGGGCCTCAATATCGGCCGGACGGAACCCGCAGGCCCGCGCGATGGCGGCCTTCCCGTCTCGACGCCGACTTGCGTAGGCGCGGTTTCCGGGCGATGCAAACGAATTACACGCGGCCCGCGTGGTTTCGCGAGAAAACCCGACATTTGTGATCACATGAATTTTTCCTGTGATCACACTGACCCCCGATTGCATCGCGGGTTGGTGTCGGTGGCTGATTCGACATGGAAAAACCCGGACGGGTCCGCGCGGCGCGAATTTGGGGGATAGAGACTCAGCGCCCGCCCGAGACGTCGATGAAGGAGCCGGTCGTGTAGGAGGCCGCGTCCGACAGGAGCCAGAGGACCGCGCCGGCGGCCTCCTCGGCTGTCCCGGCCCGTCCGAGCGGGGCGGCGGCGCCGAGACGGGCGGCTCGATCCGGCGCGCCGCCCGAGGCATGGATCTCGGTGTCGATCAGGCCCGGCCGGACGGCGTTGACGCGGACACCCTCCGCCGCGATCTCCCTGGCGAGGCCGATCGTCAATGTGTCGAGCGCGCCCTTGGACGCGGCGTAGTCGATGTATTCATCGGGCGAGCCGAGCCGGGATGCCATCGAGGAGACGATGACGATCGCGCCGCCCGGACCGCCGCGGACGGTCGAGAGCCGCCGGGCGGCCTCGCGCGCGGTCAAGAGCGTGCCCATCACATTGACATCGATGACGCGGCGCATCCGCTCGGCGGTCATGTCGGCGAATTTCGACGCGGGCGCGACGATGCCCGCGTTGGCGACGACATGGGTCACGGGGCCGAACGCGCGGGCGGCTTCGTCGAAGAGCGCGATCACATCCGCCTCGCGGGTGACATCGCCCTTCACCACCACCGCGCGACCGCCCGCGGCGCGGATGGCGGAAGCGGTCGCCTCGGCGGCGGCCGCGTCGTCGCGGTAGTTGACCGTCACCGCCCAGCCCCGGGCGCCGGCGAGGCGGCAGACCGCGGCGCCGATGCCCCGCGAACCGCCGGTGACGACGAGGTGGGCCATCAGGCGAGGGTCGAGTCGATGCCCTTGCAGGCTTCCACGAGGCCCTTCACCGCTTCGATGGACTTGTCGAACATCGCACGTTCGGACTTGTCGAGATTGATCTCCACGACCTTCTCGATGCCGCCCGCGCCGATCACCGTCGGAACGCCGACATAGATGTCCTTGAGGCCGTAGGGGCCGTCGAGATAGGCCGCGCAGGGCAGGACGCGCTTCTGGTCCTTCAGATAGGCCTCGGCCATCTCGATCGCGGAGGCCGCCGGCGCGTAGAAGGCGGAGCCGGTCTTCAGGAGCCCGACGATCTCGGCGCCGCCGTCGCGCGTGCGCTGCACGATCGCGTCGAGCTTCTCCTGCGTGGTCCAGCCCATCTTCACCAGATCGGGGAGCGGGATGCCCGCGACGGTCGAATAGCGGGTCAGCGGCACCATCGTGTCGCCATGGCCGCCGAGCACGAAGGCGGTCACGTCCTTCACCGACACGTTGAACTCGGAGGCGAGGAAGTGGCGGAAGCGCGCGCTGTCGAGCACGCCGGCCATGCCGCAGACCTTCTCGGTCGGGAGACCGGAGAATTCGCGCAAGGCCCAGACCATCGCGTCGAGCGGGTTGGTGATACAGATCACGAAGGCGTTCGGCGCGTGCTGGGCGATGCCCTCGCCGACCGATTTCATGACCTTGAGGTTGATGCCGAGCAGGTCGTCGCGGCTCATGCCCGGCTTGCGGGCGACGCCGGCGGTGACGATGCAGACATCGGCGCCCGCGATCTGCTCGTAGGAATTCGCACCCGAGAGGTCGGCGTCGAAACCGTCCACCGGCGCGCTTTCCGCGATGTCGAGCGCCTTGCCCTGCGGCGTGCCCTCGGCGATGTCGAACAGCACCACGTCGCCGAGTTCCTTGAGCGCGGCCAGATGCGCGAGGGTGCCCCCGATCTGGCCCGCGCCGATGAGCGCGATCTTCGGTCTTGCCATGAGCCCGTTCTCTCTCGTTGAGGAAAAAACCGCGATTTGGCTAGCCGCTCGCCAAGCCATTAGCAAGACGCAAAAGCCTCCCGGCCCGGGAAGGGCGTGGGTGGAAGCGACGCGGCGACCGGGGGGGAGTGGCCGCGTTTTCTCGCAGCGTTTCAGGTGTTTGAGCGCCGATGCCCGAGACGCTCAACGGGTGGCGCAAGCCGCGACAAAATCGACCGAAGCGGCGACGCGCGACGGCCCGGAGCCGGATTCGGAGGCCTCCGCCGGTGGCGTCGCGGCGAAGAGCGCGAGGCCGATGAGCGCGCGTATCAGGCGGCAAAGCAGGATCATCCGCTGGACCTTCTCACTGTTCCGGGGGCTTCTGCCCGGGCGGCTGGGAGTTTGGCCAAGCCTTGGACGAACCTCGGGAAAATCCGCTTAACGGCCACCGCGCGCCCCGTTGGGCACCGCGGCAACACCGGGCGAGCAGCCTCCGGCGGAAAGCCACCGCCTGCCACGCGTGCCGGCGGAAACTTGCCCTTTGGTCTTGTCATCCCGGGCGCGGGCGGGCATCTTTCGCGCCGCAACAAGAGAATGTATGCGATGGAACACAACACCCAACCGTACCGGTCCGTTCTCTACATGCCCGGCTCCCGGCCGCGCGCGCTCGAAAAGGCGCGGAGCCTGCCTGCGGATGCGCTGATCCTCGATCTCGAGGACGCGGTCGCCCCGGCCGAGAAGGAACGCGCGCGCGAACTGGTGGCCGAGGCGGTCGAGACCGGCGGCTATGGCATGCGCCGGCTGCTGATCCGCGTGAACGGGCTCGACACGCAATGGGGCGAGGCCGACATCGCCCGCGCGGCGAAGGCGGGCCCGCATGCGATTCTCGTACCCAAGGTCGAGAAGCCCGAGGACATTCACCGCGTCGCCGATCTGATGACGCGGAATGGCGCGCCGGAGCGCACGCGCATCTGGGCGATGATGGAGACGCCGCGCGGCATGCTGAACGCGGGCATCATCGCCACGGCGCATCCGCTGCTCGAAGGCTTCGTCATCGGGACCAACGATCTCGCAAAGGATCTCGGCGCGGCGCATACGGCCGACCGGCAGCCGCTGATCGCGAGCCTGTCGCTCTGCCTGCTCGCGGCCCGGGCCGAGGGGCTCGTCTGCGTCGATGGGGTCCACAACGCCTTCCAGGACAAGGAGGGACTCCGCGCCGTCTGCGTCCAGGGCCGCGACATGGGGATGGACGGCAAGTCGCTGATCCACCCCGACCAGATCGCCATCACCAACGAGGTCTTCGCGCCCTCGGCCGCGGATCTGGAACTCGCCTCCGCGCAGGTCGAGGCTTTCGAGGACGCCGAGGCGCGCGGCGAGGGGGTCGCGGTGCTGAACGGGCGGATCGTGGAGAATCTGCACGTCGCCTCCGCCCGGCGGCTGCTCGCCCGCGCCGCCGCGATCGAGGCGATGAGCGAACAGGTGACCGCCTGATCCGGCGGCCAGCGATCAGGAACCGGGGAGGAGAACCTGAATGGCACTTCTCGTCATTGGACTCGCACTCTGGATCGCCGCGCATCTCTTCAGGCGGCTGGCACCCGACGCCCATGCCGGACTGGTTGGCCGGCTGGGGAAGGGGCCGGTCAGGGGACTGACCGCGGCGGTGATCGGCGTCGGGCTGATCTTCGTCATCATCGGCTTCCGCTCGAGCCCGTATGTCGCGCTCTACACGCCGCCGGGCTGGGCGATCCACCTCAACAACCTCCTGATGCTGATCGCCGTCTTCCTCTTCGGCGCCGCCAACGCGCCAAGCCGGGTGAAGCGGTACCTGCGCAATCCGATGCTGACCGGCGTCCTCGTCTGGGCGGCGGCGCACCTGCTGGTGAACGGCGATCTCGCGTCGCTGATCCTGTTCGGCGGGATGGCGCTCTGGGCCGCCGCCAGCATCGTCGCGATCGACCGGGCGACGCCGCGCGCGCCGGTGGCGCCGGTGCCGGCCAGAGCCGATCTCAAGCTCGCCCTCATCGCCGTCATCGTCTTCGCGGCCATCACCGCGCTCCACGCCTGGCTCGGCGTCTGGCCCTTCCCGAGGTAGATCCCATGCTCGCCTATCGCTTTCTCACCGAGGACGACACCTCCGCCTTCTGCCACAAGGTGACGCGCGCGCTCGATGCCGGATGGGCGCTGCACGGCGCTCCGACCTATGCCTTCGACGCCGCGCGCGGTGTCATGCGCTGCGGCCAGGCCGTCGTGAAGGAAGTGGAGGGGGTCTACGATCCTTCGATCAAGCTGGGCGATCTCTGACAGGGACTCGAGAACAGGGACCAGACCATGGACCAGACCAACACGAAGCCCGTTTCCAAGACCAATGCCGGGAATTTCTTCGAGGATTACCGCGTCGGCCAGGTAATCCGGCACGCGGTGCCGCGCACGGCGACCGAAGGGGATCGCGCGCTCTACACCGCGCTCTACCCGAGCCGCTTCGCGCTCCATTCCTCCGACGAATTCGCGAAAGCCTCGGGGCTCGCCCGGGGGCCGCTCGACGATCTGATCGGCTTTCACATCGTCTTCGGCAAGACCGTGCCCGACATCAGCCTGAACGCGGTGGCCAACCTCGGCTACGCGGAATGCCGGTTCCTCGCGCCGGTCCATCCCGGCGACACGCTGACCTCGGTCAGCGAGGTGATCGGGCTCAAGGAGAATTCGAACGGCGCGAGCGGCGTGGTCTGGGTGCGGACGACCGGGCACAACCAGACCGGCGCCCCGGTGCTGACCTATGTGCGCTGGGTCATGGTGCGCAAGCGCGACCGCGCCGCCCCGGCGCCGGAAACGGTGATCCCGAAACTCGCTCCTGCGGTGACGGCGGGTGATCTCGTGGTGCCGGAGGGGCTCGACTTCTCGACCTACGATTTCGAACTCGCCGGCGCGCCGCATCGCTGGTCGGATTACGCGGTCGGCGAGCGGATCGACCACGTCGACCGCGTCACGATCGAGGAAGCCGAGCACATGATGGCGACCCGGCTGTGGCAGAACACGTCGAAGGTGCATTTCGACGCCACGCTGCGCGAGGATGGCAAGCGGCTGATCTATGGCGGCCATGTGATCAGCCTCGCCCGCGCCCTGAGCTTCAACGGCCTCGCCAACGCGCAGATCATCGCGGCGATCAACGCGGGCGCCCATGCCAATCCCTGTTTCGCGGGTACGACGGTCCGGGCCTGGTCGGAGGTTCTCGACGCGGCCGAGACGGCGAATCCGAGTGTCGGGGCGCTTCGCCTGCGCCTGGTCGCGACCACGGCCGAGACGGAGCCCTTCGTGCTGCGCGACGATGAAAAGCGCTACCTGAAAGGTGTGCTGCTCGATCTCGACTACTGGGCCCTGATCCCGAAATGATGCGCGCCCGAGGCTTGTGATCACAGCCCGGAAGCCTGTGATCACAAAGCGAATTCACCCTTGCGTTCTCGAAAAAAACAACGGAAACAGGGATCGCTAGGCGCCGGATGGCGCGGACTCAGGTCGTGTCGGTTTCGGCTCACGAAACACGTGTTGAACTTGGTCGGACGGCGGCCGGGGCGGCGACGGTAGGGAGGCATTTGAATGGCAGACGTGAACCCCCCAAATCGGCCACTCTCGCCATTCATGATAGGCCAGGTCTACCGGCCGCAGATCACCTCCATGGTGTCGATCTTCCATCGGGTCTTCGGGATCGGCTTGACGCTCGCCGCGGTGCTTGTGGTCTGGTGGCTCCTCGCGCTCGGCGCCGGGCCGGAGAGCTTCGCGCGGGTGGACGGGATCCTGACCTCCTGGATCGGCGGGTTCATCCTCATCTGTTCGCTCGCCGCCTTCTGGTACCATTTCTGCAACGGCATCCGGCACCTGTTCTGGGACGCGGGCTACGGGTTCGAGCTTGAGACCGTGCACAAGACCGGGAAGGCTGTGATCATCGCGGCGGTGGTGCTCACCATCCTGACCATCATCCTGGCCTGAGGGGAGCGCGAGATGAGCTATCGTACCGATCAGCAGCGCGTGCAGGGACTGGGCTCGGCGCATGAGGGGGTCGGCCACTGGTGGAGCCAGCGCGTCACCTCGATCGCGCTGGTGCCGCTGACGCTTCTCTTCATCTTTCCGTTCGCCCGCAATCTCGGCGCGGATTACGAGACGGTCCGGGCCGCGTACAGCCATCCGTTCAACGCGATCGTCACCGTCCTGCTGATCGTCACGGTCTTCATCCATCTGCAACAGGGGCTGCAGGTCGTGATCGAGGATTACGTCCACGGCAAGGTCACGCGCACCGCGCTCCTGCTCGCCAACACGCTCTTCTGCTGGGCCATGGGCCTGACCGGCGTCTTCGCGGTCGCCCGCATCGCCTTCGCCGGCTGAAAGGACGCCCAATGTCTGCCTACACCTTCATCGACCATACCTATGATGTCGTCGTGGTCGGCGCCGGCGGCTCCGGGCTTCGCGCCACGCTCGGCATGGCCGAGCAGGGGCTGAGGACGGCCTGCGTCACCAAGGTCTTCCCGACCCGCTCGCACACCGTGGCGGCGCAGGGCGGCATCGCCGCCTCGCTCGGCAACATGGGGCCCGACAGCTGGCAGTGGCACATGTACGACACCGTGAAGGGGTCGGACTGGCTCGGCGATACCGATGCGATGGAATATCTCGCCCGCTCGGCGCCCAAGGCCGTATACGAACTCGAACACTATGGCGTGCCGTTCAGCCGGACGGAATCCGGCAAGATCTACCAGCGCCCCTTCGGCGGCCATACGACCGAATATGGCGAGGGCCCGCCGGTGCAGCGCACCTGCGCCGCCGCCGACCGCACCGGCCATGCGATCCTGCACACGCTCTACGGCCGGTCGCTGAAGGAAAAGGCCGAGTTCTACATCGAGTATTTCGCCACCGACCTCATCATGGCCGAGGACGGCTCCTGCCAGGGCGTGCTCGCCTGGAAGCTCGACGACGGCACGATGCACCGGTTCAACGCCAAGATGGTGGTGCTCGCGACCGGCGGCTATGGCCGCGCCTATTTCTCCGCGACCTCGGCGCATACCTGCACCGGCGACGGCGGCGGCATGGTCGCCCGCCAGGGGCTGCCGCTGCAGGACATGGAATTCGTGCAGTTCCACCCGACCGGCATCTACGGCTCCGGCTGCCTCATCACCGAGGGCGCGCGCGGCGAGGGCGGGTATCTCACGAACTCGGAGGGCGAGCGGTTCATGGAACGCTACGCGCCGACCTACAAGGACCTCGCCTCGCGCGATGTGGTGTCGCGCTGCATGACGATCGAGATCCGTGAGGGTCGGGGCGTCGGCGACAAGAAGGACCACATCTTCCTCAACCTCAACCACCTGCCGCCCGAGGCGCTGCACGAGCGGTTGCCGGGCATTTCGGAGAGCGCGAAGATCTTCGCCGGCGTCGATGTGACCAAGGCGCCGATCCCGGTCCTGCCGACCGTGCACTACAACATGGGCGGCATCCCGACGAACTACTGGGGCGAGGTGCTGAATCCGACCGAGGACGATCCGGACCGGGTCCTGCCCGGGCTGATGGCAGTGGGCGAGGCGGGCTGCGCCAGCGTTCACGGCGCGAACCGGCTCGGCTCCAACAGCCTGATCGACCTCGTGGTCTTCGGCCGCGCCGCCGCGATCAGGGCGGGCGAGATCGTCGATCCGAAGCTGCCGAACCGGCCACTGAACGAAGCTTCGGTCGAGCAGGCGATGGACCGGTTCGACGCGCTCCGCAACGCGGCTGGCGACATCTCGACGGCGGAACTGCGCGACACGATGCAGCGGACGATGCAGTCGGACGCGGCGGTGTTCCGCACCGACAAGACCCTCGCCGAAGGTGTCGAGAAGATGAAGGCGGTCGCCGATCAGATGGCCCAGATCAAGGTCACCGACCGCTCGCTGATCTGGAACAGCGACCTCATGGAGACGTTGGAGCTTACGAACCTGATGCCGAACGCGCTCGCGACCATCGTCGCGGCCGAGGCGCGGAAGGAGAGCCGCGGCGCCCACGCCCATGAGGACTACCCGAACCGCGACGACGAGAACTGGCGCAAGCACAGCCTCGCCGTGGTCGGCGACGACAATTCGGTCACGCTTAGCTACCGGCCCGTGCACCTCGACCCGCTGACCACGCACGACGAAGGCGGCATCGACCTGAAGAAGATCGCGCCCAAGGCGCGCGTGTACTGAGGAGGGTCCGATGGCCGAATTCCAGCTGCCGAAGAACAGCCAGGTGACAGTCGGCAAGACCTGGCCGAAGCCCGAGGGCAAGAACGTCCGCGCCTTCAAGATTTACCGCTACGATCCGGATTCGGGGCAGAACCCCCGGATCGACACCTATTTCGTCGATCTCGACACCTGCGGGCCGATGATTCTTGACGCGCTGATCAAGATCAAGAACGACATCGATCCGACGCTGACCTTCCGCCGCTCCTGCCGCGAGGGGATCTGCGGTTCCTGCGCGATGAACATCGGCGGGATCAACCGGCTGGCCTGCATCTGGGGCATGGACGAGGTGAAGGGCGACATCAAGATCTACCCGCTGCCGCACATGATGGTGGTGAAGGATCTCGTCACCGACCTCACGCATTTCTACGCCCAGCACGCCAGCATCATGCCGTGGCTCGAGACCTCGACCAACGAGCCGGCGAAGGAATGGCGGCAGTCGATCGAGGACCGCAAGAAGCTCGACGGGCTCTATGAATGCGTGATGTGCGCCTGCTGCTCCACCTCCTGCCCGAGCTACTGGTGGAACGGCGACCGCTATCTCGGCCCGGCGGCGCTCCTGCACGCCTATCGCTGGATCATCGATTCCCGTGACGAGGCGACGGGCGAGCGGCTGGACGAGTTGGAAGATCCCTTCAAGCTCTACCGCTGCCACACGATCATGAACTGCACGCAGACCTGCCCGAAGGGGCTGAATCCGGCGAAGGCGATCGCCTCGATCAAGCAGCTCATGGTCGAGCGGCGGCTCTGACGCGCGGAGCCCGGGTTCTCGCAGCCCGGGAACTCACCGCCAGAATGACGAGAGGCCCGGTCAGTGCTGACCGGGCCTCCTCCGTTTCAGGCTATGGGCAGAAAGCCCTCGCGGATCGCGCCTACTGGCCCTCGGTCGGCTCTCCCTCCTCGGGGCTCGGCGACGGGGTCTGCGGGGTCGGCGCTTCCGAGGCGTCGGGTTCAGCCTCGTTCGGCTCCACGGCCGCGGGCGGCATGTCCGTCGACGGCTCGGCCGGGGCGGGCGTGGCAGGCGCCGCGGGAGGCGTGGTCGGCTCGGCAGGCGCGGCGGGTTCCGCCGGTGTGGCAGGCGCCGCGGGCGTGCTTGGCTCCGCGGGCGTGGCGGGTGCCGCCGGTGTCGAGGTTTCCGACGAAGTCTCCGCCGGGGCCGCGGGCGGCGGCGCTTCCGGCGCGCCTCCGAACAGGCCGGCGAGCCAGAGAATGACGACGAGCGCCACGGCTGCGACGGCGATCCAGATCCAGCGGGGCATGCCGCTTCCTCCCTTTACCTTGGTGACCTTGGGGTTGCGATAGTCGGTCATCACCTCCTCCTGTCGCCCACCCCTAGCGCCCGACCGGCATCGGCGGGTCGAGCGGCCTGGCCTCGAGGCCGGGGTCGGTTGGGACCACCGGATCGACGGCGCCGGCGGCGCGCTCATATGTCTCGGGGGCCCGCATGATCTCCTCGACGCGCGGAACATGCGACGAATCGACGGTGGCCGAGACGACGAAATCGCCGCGCCGCACCGCGTCCTGGTAGGCGCGGGCATCGGCATCGGGCAGGCCGAGGTCTTCGATGACATTGTCGTAGAGTCCGAGATCGGCCGCGTCGTCGATCCCTGCGACACGGTCGGGCACGACATGGACGCGGGCGATATCGATGCCCTCGTCCTGCAGGGCGGCGCGGACCAGATCGGCGCTTTCGAAGCTGTCATAGACAGCGGTGACGTTGCGCTCCTGTAGCATTGGTTTCCTCCTCGCGGGAACTATGCCGGATGCACAGGCAATGCGCTCCGGAGCGGGTCGGTTCCGCGAGGGAAGGGGGGCGGCGGTTTATGGCCGGTCGCCGCCCCCGGGTCGCACGGGCGGGAGAGAGGTCAGGCGGCGGCGCGCCCCTCTCCGTCGACCAGCGCGACGATGTCGAGCATGATGCGGTTCAACTCGAAATCCTTCGGGGTATAGACGCGCGCGACGCCTTCGCCCCGCAGCGTTTCCGCGTCGGATTCCGGAATGATTCCGCCGACGACAAGCGGTACATCCTCAAGCCCGGCGTCCCTCATCCGCGTCAGGACCTCCTCGACCAGCGGCAGGTGGCTGCCCGAGAGGATCGAAAGCCCGATCACATGCACCGATTCCTCGACCGCCGCGTTGACGATCTGCGCCGGGGTCAGGCGGATGCCCTCGTAAAGTACCTCCATCCCCGAGTCGCGGGCGCGCACCGCGATCTGCTCGGCGCCGTTGGAATGGCCGTCGAGGCCGGGTTTGCCGACGAGGAACTTGATGCGCCGGCCGAGCTTGCTCGACGCCGCGTCGACGGCGGCGCGGACCTCGGCGAGATTGCTCGCCGGGGCGGAGGCGGCCTTGCCGACGCCGGTCGGCGCGCGGTATTCGCCGAAGACCTCGCGCATCGCGCCACCCCATTCGCCTGTGGTGACGCCCGCCTTCGCCGCGGCGATCGAGGGCGGCATGATATTGCCTCCGCTCCGCGCGGCCTCCTTCAGCGCCTCGATCGCGGCTTGCGCGGCCGCCTCGTCCCGGTCCTCGCGCCAGGCGTTCAGGCGGCCGATCTGATCCGCTTCGACCGCGGGATCAACGACGAGAATGCCGCCCTCGCCGGAGGTCAGCGGACTCGGTTCGCCATCGGGGTACTTGTTCACGCCGACGACGACCGTGGTCCCCGCCTCGATCCGGCCGAGGCGCGCGGTATTGGCGGCGACGAGCTGCGATTTCATGTAGTCGATCGCGGCGACCGCGCCGCCCATCTCGTCGATCCTGGCAAGCTCCTCGCGCGCGCCGTCCTTCAGCGCCTCGACCTTCGCGTCGATCGCCGGGTTGCCGTCGAAGAGATCGCCGTATTCGAGCAGGTCGGTCTCATAGGCCATGATCTGCTGCATCCGGAGCGACCATTGCTGATCCCAGGGCCGGGGCAGGCCGAGGGCCTCGTTCCAGGCGGGAAGCTGCACGGCGCGGGCGCGGGCCTTCTTCGAGAGCACGACCGCCAGCATCTCGATCAGGATGCGGTAGACGTTGTTCTCCGGCTGCTGCTCGGTCAGGCCGAGCGAATTGACCTGCACGCCGTAGCGGAAGCGGCGCTGCTTCGGATTCTCGACACCGTAGCGGTCGCGGGTGATCTCGTCCCAGAGATCGACGAAGGCGCGCATCTTGCACATCTCGGTCACGAAGCGGATACCCGCGTTGACGAAGAAGGAGATGCGGCTGACGACTTCGGGGAAATCCTCCTCCGGCACCTGACCCCGCACCTGATCGAGCACCGCGCAGGCGGTGGCGAGCGCATAGGCGAGCTCCTGCTCCGGCGTCGCTCCGGCTTCCTGCAGGTGGTAGGAGCAGACGTTCATCGGGTTCCATTTCGGAACCGCCTGGTAGCAGTATTCCGCCACGTCGGCGATCAGCTTCAGGCTCGGCGCCGGCGGGAAGACATAGGTCCCGCGCGAGAGATATTCCTTGATGATGTCGTTCTGCACCGTGCCCTGCAGCCTGGTGACATCGGCGCCCTGTTCCTCGGCGACGGAGATATAGAGCGCCAGCAGCCAGGCGGCGGTGGCGTTGATCGTCATCGAGGTGTTCATCACTTCGAGCGGGATCTCGTTGAAGAGCGCCCGCATGTCGCCGATATGGCTCACCGGCACGCCGACCTTGCCGACCTCGCCCCGGCTCAGCACGTGGTCGCTGTCGTATCCGGTCTGGGTCGGGAGGTCGAAGGCGACGGAAAGCCCGGTCTGGCCCCGGGCGAGGTTCTGGCGATAGAGCGCGTTCGACTTCTCGGCGGTCGAGTGGCCGGCGTAGGTGCGAAACAGCCAGGGCTTGTCACGTTGCGTCTCGGTCATGCTTTTCCCCTGCGTGGGGCAGTCGCCCCGCATTGTATCCCCGTATCCCGCGCGGGGGGTCCCCGCGTTTTGCTGCGGTGCAGGATACCCGGCAGCCGTCCGCGCGCAAGAAGATTTCGCGCGGACGATGGGTGAAGAAAGGTTGTTTTGCGACCAATGTCTAGCGGGGTTCGTCCATCAGCCCCTTCACGATGGCGTAGCAGGCGAGGAGCAGAACGATCGTGAAGGGGAATCCGGTCGAGACCGCCATCGCCTGCAGCGCGGTGAGTCCGCCGCCGAGCAGCAGCGCGATCGCGACGAGTCCTTCGAAACTCGCCCAGAACACGCGCTGCGGCACCGGCGCGTCGATCTTGCCGCCCGCCGTGATCGTGTCGATGACGAGGGAGCCGCTGTCCGACGAGGTGACGAAGAAGACGATCACGAGCACGATGCCGATGAAGGACGAGATCGCCGCGAGCGGCAGGGCGTCGAGCATGACGAAGAGTTGCAGCTCCAGCGGCGCGCCGACCACGGCGTCGTAGCCGTCGTTGACGATCTGGCTGATCGCGGTGCCGCCGAAGGCGGTCATCCAGAGGACCGACACCGCCGAGGGGATGACGAGCACGCAGATGATGAACTCCCGCACCGTGCGGCCGCGGCTCACACGGGCGATGAACATGCCGACGAAGGGCGACCAGGAGATCCACCAGGCCCAGTAGAACGCGGTCCAGCCCTCGCGGAAGTTGTCGTCGTCACGGCCGAACGGGTTCGAGAGCGCGGGCAGGTATTCGAAGTAGTTGACGAGATTGCGGAAGAAGCCCGTCAGGATCGAGAGCGTCGGCCCGGCGAGGATGACGAACAGGAGCAGCAGCGCCGCGAGGACCATATTGATCTCCGAGAGCCGCCGCACACCCGCGTCGAGACCGGCGACGACGCTGAGAAGCGCGACGCCCGTGATCGCGATGATGAGGAACACCATCGTCACGTCGTTGACCGGGATGCCGAAGAGGTAGTTCAACCCCGCGTTCGCCTGCTGCGCGCCGAAACCGAGCGAGGTGGCGAGCCCGAAAAGCGTGGCGAAGACGGCGAGGATGTCGATGACATGCCCGACCCAGCCCCAGACCCGTTCGCCGAAGATCGGGTAGAACACCGAGCGCATGGTGAGCGGGAGCCCCTTGTTGTAGCTGAAGATCGCCAGCGCCAGCGCCACGATGGCGTAGATCGCCCAGGGGTGCATGCTCCAGTGGAAGATGGTCGCGGCCATCGAGAGCCGCCGCGCCTCGGCATTGTCGCCGGCGGCGCCTCCGAGCGGCGCCCAGTCGGTGCGGGCGCCGTTCTCGTTCACGGCCCCGCCAAGCGCGGCGTCGAAATGCGAGATCGGTTCAGAGACGCCGTAGAACATGAGGCCGATGCCCATGCCCGCCGCGAAGAGCATCGCGAACCAGGCGGAATAGCTGAAATCCGGCGTCGCATCGCGCCCGCCGATCCGCACCCGGCCGAGCGGGGTGACGATGAGCGCGAGGCAGAGCACGACGAAGACGTTGCCGGCGATCAGGAAGAAGGCGTCGAAAGTCGATGTCAGCCAGCCGCGCAACGCCTCGAACATCGGCCCGAGGCTTTCCTGGAACGCGAGCGTCAGGATCACGAAGGCGACGATGGTCAGGCCCGAGATCATGAAGACCGGGTTGTGAATGTCTAGGCCGAACGGCCCGATGCGGGTCTGGATGTTGTCCTGTCCGATCTCGTATTCCGTCACGATGACGTTCGCCGGCCCCTCCGGCGCCGGGATGGTCGGGTCGTCGTCTGCCATGGTGAAGTCCTCCGGGCCGGTTCTCAGGCGGTGTTCAGCGGATTTGTCGTCACCCGGGCGCGGGACCGGCGAATGCCGCGCGCGGTCGAAATCGCTGCGAAACGGGAAGCGGCCGTGCCGTAAAGCGTGGCGCCTGCGAAGTTCACGCCGAGTACTGTCCGGAACCTCTTGAGCTCCGAACCGATCGGAACCATGATCTCGCCGTGCATGCCCATTCCAATTGCTCGTCCGGAACTATTGCGTCCCGGCATCGTTTCCGGTCGTGAATGGCCATACTGGGCGACGCCCGAGCCGCGTGTCTACCCCGCCCGCCGCGGTTTTTCCGCGCGGGCGCCACCTTCGCCGCGGCGCAGCGCATCGGCGGGCGTGCGACCAAAGGAGCACCGTCCAAGGGTAGATAGCCTTCATCAAAGCGGTTGCGTGCGCCGCGGGATAATGTAATGCATGCACGGGACGATCTGACGAAAGATTATTGCGCGGTTCTTGAGGTTCGGGACCGCGCGGCAGGAGGATGGACACGATGGCACCGCTTGAAGCGCTGGACACCCAACCAGATTATGATGCGCCGCAAAAGGATCTCTACGAGATCGGAGAGATCCCGCCGCTGGGGTATGTTCCCAAGCAGATGTACGCCTGGGCAATCCGGCGCGAGCGGCATGGCGAGCCCGACGAGTCCTTCAAGGTCGAGGTCGTGGACACACCGAAGCTCGACTCGAACGAGGTTCTCGTCTTCGTGATGGCCGCGGGCGTCAACTACAACGGCGTCTGGGCCGGTCTCGGGATTCCGATCAGCCCGTTCGACGTTCACAAGGCGCCGTTCCATATCGCGGGCTCGGACGCCTCGGGCATCGTCTGGGCGGTCGGCGACAAGGTGAAGCGCTGGAAGGTCGGCGACGAGGTCGTCATCCACTGCAACCAGGACGACGGCGACGACGAGCACTGCAACGGCGGCGACCCGATGTATTCGCCGAGCCAGCGGATCTGGGGCTACGAAACCCCGAACGGCAGTTTCGCGCAGTTCACCAATGTCCAGAGCCAGCAGCTGATGCCGCGGCCGAAGCATCTGACCTGGGAGGAGGCGGCCTGCTACACGCTGACGCTCGCCACCGCCTACCGGATGCTCTTCGGCCATTCGCCGCATGAGCTCCGCCCCGGCCAGAACGTCCTCGTCTGGGGCGCCTCGGGCGGTCTCGGCTCCTTCGCGATCCAGCTCGCGGCGACCGCGGGCGCCAATGCGATCGGCGTCATTTCCGAGGAGAACAAGCGCGACTTCGTGATGTCGCTCGGCGCGAAGGGCGTGATCAACCGCAGGGACTTCAACTGCTGGGGTCAGATGCCCAAGGTCAATTCCGAGGAATACAAGGCCTGGCTCGGCGAGGCGCGGAAGTTCGGCAAGGCGATCTGGAACATCACCGGCAAGGGCGTGAACGTGGACATGGTCTTCGAACACCCCGGCGAGGCGACGATCCCGGTCTCGGTCCTGATGGTGAAGAAGGGCGGCATCGTCGTCATCTGCGCCGGCACCTCGGGGTACAACCTGACGATGGACGCGCGCTATCTCTGGATGAACCAGAAGCGCGTCCAGGGCAGCCACTTCGCGAATCTCAAGCAGGCGAGCGCCGCGAATCAGCTTGTGATTGAGCGACGGATCGACCCCTGCATGTCCGAGGTCTTCTCCTGGGCGGAGATCCCGGACGCCCATGTGAAGATGCGCAAGAACGAGCACAAGCCGGGCAACATGGCCGTCCTCGTCAGCGCGCCGCGCACCGGGCTCAGGACCTTCTCCGACACGATCGAGGCCAGCCGGGAGGCATAAACTCGCGGCTGACGCGAAGGTTCCAACAATCGGCTCAACCTAGGGTTTATCCACCTGGCGTTGAGCCGTTTTCAATTGAATCAATACTTTAGCGACAACGCCCCCCACCATTTCGGGGGTAACAATATTGGTGAATTCATCGGAGCGGACAGATCTGCTATTAACCCTTCTCGCAGCCCGTTGGCGCGAAGGAGTTCCTGCGATGAAGGCCTACTGGGTGATTGATATTCTCAAGGATATCAGGCAGTTTTCGGAGAAGAGCGGAATGTTCGAGTTGGCTGAGCGGCTCGATGACGCGATCTTCGTGGCTGCCAGCGAGATAGCCCAGGCTCTCGATGGCTCGGGAACAGGCGGCGGTGTACCGGGACAAACTGGAACTTACCCTGGAGCGGTTGCAGACCACGAACTCCATTGAGGACCTGGGGGTCTGGGCCCACGAGCTGCGCGACCAGCTCGAGGTCACGCATCTGATCTACCACACCGCCAACCTCAAGGGTGAGCAGGTCGGCGCCTTCACCTATGACATCGCCTGGGTGCGCCACTACATCTCCAGGGATTACCGGACCATCGACCCGGTTGTGCTCGGCGCCCTGAAACGATTTCATCCGATGAACTGGAAATCGCTCGACTGGTCGAGCGCGCAGGCCCGGCAGATGATGCGTGAGGCGATGGCGGCCGGGCTCGGCAACCAGGGCTGGTCGGTGCCGATCTGGGGGCCGAGCGGCGAGTTCGCGATGTTCTCGGTCAACCATCATGCCACGGACGAGGAATGGGAGGCCTACACGCGCTCCTGGGCGAAGGACATCCTCCTGATCGCGAATCTCGTCCACCAGCAGGCGAAGCGGATCATCAGCGGCGAGGGCGATCCGCCCGCCGCCGATCTGTCGCCGCGCGAGCGGGAGGTGTTGGCGCGGCTCAGTTTCGGCGAGAGCCGGGCGCGGGTCGCCGACGGGCTGCATATCTCCGAGAACACGCTGCGCGCCTATATCGATTCCGCGCGCCACAAGCTCGGGGCGATGAATGTCACCCATGCCGTGGCGCTGGCGACCGCGCGGGGAATCATCGTCCCGAACGGGGTGTTGCCAAAATATTGAAGTGCCGCGCGGTCGGCCTTTCTTAAGGCGCGTCACCAAAACCTGCCTCCGTGTTCAAGACAGTGGAGGCAACATGATCCGTTTCATTTACGCCGAGGATCTCAGCGCGTTTCCTGTGCTTGCCGAAGGCATGTTTCGTGACCGCGCCGATCAGTTCAAGACGCGGCTGGGCTGGGATGTGAAGATCAACGAATACGGCTGGGAACGCGACGAATATGACGCGCTGAACCCGCTCTACGTCATCGCGGAGGATGCGCGCGGCCGCCACGCTGGATCGATGCGTACGCTGCCGACCCTCGGCCGCACGATGATCAACGAGCATTTCACCCATCTGACCGGCGGGGTCCGGATCACCAGCCCGCTGATCTGGGAGTGCACCCGCTTCTGCCTCGCGCCCGGCGCGCAGGGCCGCGTCGCGGCGGCGCTCCTGATGGCGGGGCTGGAGATGGGGCTGCGTTTCGGTCTCGACCAGGCGATCGGCGTCTTCGACGCGCGGATGCCGCGGATCTACGGCAGGCTCGGGCATAGTCCGGAGGTGATCGGCTCGGCGGGCGAGGGCCGCGATCTCATCAGCGTCGGGATCTGGCGGATCACGGAAGAGGCGCTTGCGACCATCGGCGCCCGTTCCGGCATCCGCCCCTCGGAGGCCGCGGACTGGTTCGACGCGGCCTTCTCGGCACCGGCCGTCCCGGAGGCGCGCGTCGCGTGAAAGCGGCGCTTTCGGCTGGCTTCGCCTTTGCCTGCCACGTATCACCGGCGGGACAGGTGAGAGGCCCGGCATGGAACTATCGGCGGATCAGACGCGCGCCCGCGCGCGCATCCTGGCCGCGCTCGCGCAGGCCGGGGTCGATCTCGACCTCGGGACTGTCAGCCCCGACGGGGCGAAGTCCGAGCGGATCGCCGTGCTCGGCAAGGCCGGCTCGGGCAAGACGCTGCTCCTGTCGGAGATCGTGAAGGGGCTGATGGCGCTGGGCGTGAAGCCCGTGACCGGCGATTTCGAGAGCCGGAACACCAAGGCGCGGACCTTCTCGGTGCTCGCCCCGACCAACAAGGCGGCCGGGGTGCTGCGGGGCCGCGGCGTTCCCGCGACGACAATCCATCGCGTGCTGTATACGCCGCTCTACCATCCGGACTACGAGGCGATCGCCGAATGGCTGCTCGGCGAGGGGGAGCGGCCGACCGCCGACACGCTGAGCGACGAGGCGCTCGACCGGGCGAAGGCGTTCTACGCGCGCCATCCGTCGATTCCGGGCGCGCTCGCCTCCGCCGGGCTCCGGGGCTCCGATTTCATCAAGGGCTGGAAGCGACGCGACCAGCCGCTCGACATCGGGTTGATCGACGAGGCCTCGATGCTCGACGCGACGCAGTTCGAGGATCTGAGCCAGCTCTTCTCCACTCTCGTCCTCTTCGGCGATCCGGCGCAGCTCGCGCCCGTGGGCGGCGGTGGCGACATGGTCTTCAACGCGATGCCCGAGGATACGAAGCTCATGCTCGGCCGGGTGCACCGGCAGGCGGCGGACAATCCGATCCTCGATCTCGCCCATGCGCTTGGCGATCCTGATCTGGAATTCGGGGCGTTCGAGGACATGATCCACGCCGCGGCCGGCCGGGACGACCGTGTCGTCGTCGCCCAGCGCGCCGACGCGGCGGCGATGGCGCGCGCGCCGGTGCTCGTCTGGCGTAATGCCACGCGGGTGCGGCTGATCCAGGGGTTCCGCGCGGTGCATGGCGCGCCCGCCGAGGATCTGCTGCCGGGCGAGCCGCTCATCTGCGACGGGGTCGAACTGCCGCTCAAGCATCGGCGCAAGCGGATGGACCTCGAGGCGCGCGGGCTCATAAAGGGCGCGCAGGCGATCTACCTCGGTCCCGGCCGCAAGCCCGGCTTCAGCCGCCTCCATCTGCCGGGCAGCGAGGAGGGCGATCTCAGCGTCGCCAGCATTATCCAGATCGAGGTTCCGGGCCAGGAGGAGCCGGTGATCCCGACGGCGGCCAGCATGGGCGTGCTGTTCCTGCATGGCGCTGCGGTGACGATCCACAAGGCCCAGGGCTCGCAATGGCCCGAGGTGCAGGTCTTCGCCCCGGATCTCTTCGCCGCCGCCCGGGCGGGCCGTGTCGAGGCGGGGATCGCGCTCTGGAAGCGTCTCGCCTATGTCGCCATCACCCGCGCGGAGCAGCGTCTTCACTGGGTGACGCGCTACATGCTCTCGCGCCCCGCCGAACCGCTCGGAACGGGTGATCTGATCCGCGTCGCGCCGACCCTCGCGCTCGAAGCGGGGGACTGAGGCTCCCGCTACTTGTATTCGATCAGCTTCGCGCGGCCGAGCAGCCGGAATTCGAGGACGCCGAGCGCCTCGGGGAACTTGCCGAGCACGGTGAAGACGCCGCGCTCCATCCCGGTTCGCCGCCCGCCCTCGCGCCGCGCGATCCGGAGCGCCTGCGCCGGGTAGACGGCGAGGGCCAGCCCGGCCGTGAGGAGCAGCGGCGGGACGAACGCGCCCGCGAACACGGCGCCCGCCGCGACGGTGGGCAGCACCGCGCCCCAGAGCAGCGACCGGCGGGTCTCGGCGACCCAGGGCCGCTCGGAGCCCTTGCCATGAAGCGCGGCGCCGGCGGCGAAGGCGTAGCCCGCGCGCCGCGATCGCCGCCACCACTGGCCGAAACGCGATATGGCCGCGTCGTGCCAGCACATCTCGGCGTCGAGGCGCCAGATCTTCCAGCCAAGCGCGCGAAGCCTGAGGCAAAGCTCCGGCTCCTCGCCCGCGATCAGCTCGTCGCGATAGCCGCCGGCGGCGATGAGCGGCTTGACGCGGAACAGCGCGTCGCCGCCGCAGGCTCGCGTCTCGCCCGGCGGCGTGTCCCATTCCCAGTCGCAGAGACGGTTGTAGACCGAAGCTTCCGGGAAGCGTTCCCGCCGGCGGCCACAGACCGCCGCGACATCCGGATTCGCATCGAGAAATTCGCGCGCGCGTGCCAGCCAGCCGGGTCTCAGCGCGCAATCGCCGTCCACGAACTGCAGGTAGGGCGGCAATGGCGCCTGGCGGGAACGGAGCGCCGCCAGCCCGGCGTTGCGCGCCCGCGCCGCGGTGAACGGGCGCGCGAGGTCGAGCATGACGACCTCGGCCCCCATCGCGGCCGCGAGATCGGGGCTGCCGTCCGTCGAGCCCGAATCGACATAGATGACCGGCCTAGCCTCGCCGAGGACCGAGGCGAGGCAGGCGCGCAGCCGCTCGCCCTCGTTCCGGCCGATCACGATCGCGGCCACCCGCGTGATCGCGTGGCCTTCGGCGGGTTCGCCCGCGCGGAGATCGGCGCGGCCGTTCGGATGTTCGGAAGCAGCCGGGGGCGGCGGGGCGCTTAAGCGATCGGTCATCTCGCGGGGCCAGTTTGGGGACGCAACGAATCACAGGCTAGGCCGCGGGTGATTGACGGGCCTCTAACGACGGCCCTCGAAAGACGCGGCGCCCGGACGACAGGACGCGGGAAGACCAGAGCCATGCCGAACCCGATCGCCTATCTGGCGCTGATCCTCTGGCCCGTCGTGGCCGTCATCCTCTACCGGCGGTTGCCGCTCGAACGCGCCGTGATCTGGTCGGTGCTCGGCGCCTATCTCATCCTCCCGCCGGCGGTGGCGATCGACTTTCCCCTGATCCCGCAGCTCGACAAGGTGTCGATCCCGAGCACGGTGGCCTTCCTGATCCCGGCGCTGATGCTCGGGCACCGGATTCCGATGTTTCCCCGCTCACCGCTCGCCCGCGTGCTCGTGGTGCTCTTTCTCGCCACGCCGATCGCCTCGGTTCTCACCAACGGCGATCCGATCTGGTTTGCGAGGGGCGGCCTGCCGGGCCTGCGGATGCATGACACGATCGGCACCGTCATGCTGCAGATGATCGAACTCGTGCCGTTCCTGCTCGGGCTGCGGTTCCTTCGGTCCGAGGCGGCGCAACGGGAGCTTCTCATCGCCCTGGTGATCGCCGGCCTCGTCTATTCGATCCCGATGCTGATCGAGGTGCGCATGAGCCCGCAGATCAACACCTGGGTCTACGGCTTCTTCCAGCACGACGACTTCAGCCAGATGATGCGCGGCGACGGCTTCCGTCCGATCGTCTTCCTCTACCATGGGCTCTGGGTCGCGTTCCTGACCTTCATGACCCTGATCGCCGCGGTCGCGCTCTGGCGCTGGCCACCCCCGGGATCGAGCCGGGCGCGATATCTGATGGCAAGCGGCTATCTCGCGGCGCTTCTCGTGCTTTGCAAGAGCGCCGCGGTGCTGATCTACGCGGCGGCCGCGCTGCCGCTCACACGGTTCGCGAGCGTCAGGACGCATCTGCGCCTCGCGGCCCTGCTCGGCCTGATCGCCGTCAGCTATCCGCTCCTGCGCGGCGCGGGGCTGGTGCCGGTCGATCAGATCGTGGCGCAGGCCGAGGCGATCAACGAGGATCGCGCGCGCTCCGTCGCCTTCCGTTTCGCGAACGAGGAGAGCCTGCTCGCGCATGCCCGCCAGCGCCCCCTGTTCGGCTGGGGTCCCTGGGGGCGGAACCAGCTCTACGACACCTGGTCCGGCGAGATGATCTCGGTCTCGGACGGGCGCTGGATCATCGTGATCGGGATGTTCGGCTGGTCGGGCTATCTCGCCGAATTCGGTCTCCTGGCCCTGCCACTGCTTCTGCTGGCGCGACGATCTTTCGGGAGGGGCGGGGATGCGATTCCCGTCCATGCCGGGCCGCTGGCGCTGATCCTCGGCTTCAACATGATTGACATGCTGCCGAATGCGACGCTGATCCCCTTCACCTGGCTGATCGCCGGCGCGCTTCTCGGGCTCGTGGAGGAGCGGGCGGCGGGCCCAGTGAAACGGCCGGCGGCGAGACAGCCGCTGGTAGGCCAGGCGGCGGCGAGGGCGGCGGCTCCGGAGAGGCCCGCGCCCGAGACGGCGGTGCCGGCCAGACCGCGGACAATTCTCTGATCTCCGACCGGATCTCCGCCGCGCTCTTCACCGCGCGTTAAGCGGGCCACGATAGCCGGTTCGAGGGGACGCCCGGCCGGGATGTCCGGGGCGCGGCGAGAGAGGGCAGGCGGGATGAGCGGGATCAAGATCGGCTACATGGTTCCGCAGTTTCCCGGCCAGACCCATGTGTTCTTCTGGCGCGAGATCGCGGAACTGGAACGGCTCGGCGCCGAGGTCGAACTGCTCAGCACCCGGCTTCCGCCGATCGGCCTGATCTCGCACGGCTGGTCCGGCGAGGCGATCGCACGGACCGAGTATCTCGGCCGCCCGAAACTGGCCGCCAGTCTCCCCGCGCTCGCGCGCATCCCCGCGCGGGTCTGGACCGAGGCGCGCCGGGGCGGGTTTCTCAGCGATCTCATCCTCTGCGCGGAACCGGCCCGGCGGCTCGCACGGCGCTGCGCGGCGCGCGGCATCACGCATCTCCACGCCCATTCCTGCGGACGGGCGGCGATGATCGCCGCGCTGGCGCGGCTCTGCCATGGCGGGCCGACCTACAGCGTCACGCTGCACGGTCCGCTCTCGGACTACGGTCCGGGCCAGGCGCTGAAATGGCGCGGCGCGGCCTTCGGAACCGTGATCACCCGCAGGCTGCTCGCCGAGGTCGGGGCCGAGCTCGGACCCGAGGTCGCCGGGCGCTGCGTGGTGCGGGCGATGGGGGTCGATACCGAGCAGTTTGTCCGGAATGTGCCCTATGCGCCGCCCGTGCCGGGGGCGCCGCTCCGGATCTTCGCCTGCGCCCGGCTCAACGCCGTCAAGGGACATGCCGAACTCATGGAGGCGGTGGCACTGCTCGTCGCGCGCGGCATCGATGCGCGGCTCGACATCGCCGGAGAGGACGACGACGGCGGGGTCGGCTACCGAGGGATGCTCGAGGCGCGGATCGCCGAACTCGGCCTCGGCGATCGCGTGAACCTCCTCGGGGCGGTCGACGAGGCGGAGGTGCTCGCGCGGATGAACGCGGCGCATGTCTTCGCGCTCGCCTCATGGCACGAGCCGCTGGGGGTCGCCTACATGGAGGCGATGAGCTGCGCCCTGCCGGTCGTCGGCACCGCCGCGGGCGGGGTGGCGGAACTCATCACCGATGGCGAGGACGGGGTGCTTGTCCCGCCGCGCGATCCCGAGGCGATGGCCGCCGCGATCGCTGGCTTGGCCGCCGACCCCGAACACTGCCTGAGGCTCGGACGCGCGGCGCGGCTTCGGGTCGCCATGGCCTTCGATGCGCGCCTCGGCGCCCGCGCGATCTTCGACCGGGTGGCGGCCACCGCGCGCGCGACGGCGCGAAGCGACCGCCGCGCCGTGCCGCCCGCGCATGCGCTCGCGGAGGCGCGGTCATGAGCGGGGGCATGAACGCGCCGATGGTCGGCACGCTCGCGCGGCTGACCCGCCCGCGCGTGCTCGTGATCGCCGAGGCGGCCAATCCGGAATGGGTCAGCGTGCCGCTCGTCGGCTGGTCGCTCGCGAATGCGCTCCGCGATGTCGCCGATGTTCATATCGTGACGCAGATCCGCAACCGCGATGCGATCCGGCGCGCCGGGCTGGTCGAGGGCGTCGATTTCACCGCCATCAACTCCGAGGCGCTGGCGGCGCCGCTCTGGCGCCTCGCGAAACACCTGCGGATGGGCGAGGGCCGCGGCTACACCATGGTGCAGGCGGTGGGCGCGATGGCCTATCCGTGGTTCGAGCACCTCGTCTGGCGCAAGTTCGGCGCGCGGATCCGCGCGGGTGAATTCGACATCGTGCACCGGATCACCCCGCTCACGCCGACCGTGCCGAGCCCGATCGCGGCGAAGTGCCGGCGGGCCGGAGTGCCCTTCGTGATCGGACCCCTCAACGGCGGCGTGCCCTGGCCGAGGGGGTTCGAGGCGGCGCGGCTTCGGGAGCGGGAATGGCTCTCCTATTTCCGGGGCGCGCACCGCCTCCTGCCCTACCGCGCGGCGACGCTGGGCGCGGAGGCGGTGATCGTCGGCTCGCGCCATACCGAGAGCGAGATGCCCCCGGGCGCGCGCTGCCACTACATGCCGGAGAACGGCGTGGATCCGGCGCTCTACCCCGCGCGCGCGCGGCGGGCGCGAGGGTCGCTCCGCGCCTGTTTCATCGGCCGGATGGTCCCCTACAAGGGCCCCGACATGCTGCTGGAGGCGGCGGAGCCGTTGGTGCGCGAAGGTTGGCTCCAGATCGAGATGATCGGCGACGGACCGATGCTGCGCGACCTGCGCTGGCGCTGGGAGGGATCGGGGGTCCGCTTCCGGGGCTGGCTCGACCACGCCGGCGTGCGCGCCATCGCCTCCGGTTGCGACCTGCTCGCCTTCCCCTCGATCCGCGAGTTCGGCGGCGGCGCCGTTCTCGAGGCGATGGCGCTTGGCCTCGCGCCACTCGTCGTAGACTACGCCGGGCCGGGGGAACTGGTCGGCCCCGGCCTCGGCTACAAGGTGCCAATCGGGCGCCGGTCCGAGATCGTCGACCGCTTCCGCGCCGCGCTCTCGACGCTGGTCGAGGACCGGGCGGGCGTGGCCGCGGTCGGCGCGGCGGCGCGCGCGCATGTGCTCGCGGAATTCAGCTGGCCGGCGAAGGCGGCGCGCGTGGCCGAGATCTACGCCGAGGTACTGGAGCGGTCGATGGAGCAGCGGGCATGAACGGGCCGACGGTGCTGGCGGTGATCCTGAACTACCGGACGGCGGAGATGACGCTGCGCGCGCTCGGCGCGGCCGTCCGGGCGATGGAGACGATCGCGGGCGGGATCGTCGTCGTGGACAACGACTCGCGCGACGGGTCCTTCGAGCGGATGCGCGACGCGGTGGCGGCCGAGGGCTGGGATCGCGAGGGTCGGGTCCGGGTCATCGCCTCCGGCCGGAACGGCGGCTACGGCGCCGGGAACAACGCCGGGGTCCGCGCCGGGCTGCCCGATGGAACGGCGCCGGATCTCGTGTATGTACTGAACTCCGACGCCTTCCCGGAACCGGATGCCATCACCCGGCTGCTCGACCACCTCGACGCGCATCCCGAGGTCGGTTTCGCCGGCAGCCGGATCGTCGGCGAGGACGGTGCCTCGTGCCGCTCGGCCTTCCGCTTCCCCTCCATCGCAGGCGAGTTCGAGGCGGCGGCGCGCACCGGGCCGGTCTCGCGGCTCCTCGCGCGCCACATTGTCGCCCCGCCGATCCCGGACGGGACGGCGTGCGTCGACTGGCTGATGGGCGCTAGCGTGATGATGCGGCGCGCGATGCTCGATGAGATCGGCCTCTTCGACGAGGGCTTCTTCCTCTATTTCGAGGAAACCGACCTCTGCCTGCGGGCGGCCCGTGCCGGCTGGACCTCGGTCTACGTTCCGGAGAGCCGGGTCCTGCACCTCGGCTCGGTCTCGACCGGCATGGGAAGCTGGCGCCGGACGCCGCGCTACTGGTTCGACTCGCGGCTGCGCTATTTCGTCAAGAACCATGGTCCGGCCTATGCCGCGGCGGCCACGGTCGCGCATGTCGTGGGCGGGCTCATCTGGCGCGCGCGGCGGCTCCTGACGGGGCAGCCGCCCTGTGATCCGCCGCGGTTCCTGTCGGACCTGACGGGGCACGCTCTCACCCGCGGTTTCGCCGCCGCGACCGGGCCGCGAAGGACGGGCTGAGATGTTCGAGGTCTTCGCGCTGCCACCCGCGCCGTCCCATGCGCCGGTCGAGATCGTGGCGCCGCTCCGCGTGGCGGCGGCCGGGGATTTCGTCACGCGGTCCGGCCCGCCCTCCATCGGCATGGGGCTGAACGGCATCTCCGACTGGTCGACCGAGCATCCGTTCCTCGATCTGATGAAGTCCGCGCGCCCCTGGGTTGGCCATCTTCCGGGCCAGTGGGGCGGCTGGGAACACGCGGATCTGGAGCGCGCGGGGGCGCTCGACGCGGACGGCTGGCCGCGACGCATCCCGCGCGAACTCGCCGGGATCTCGACCCTGATCCTGACCGACCAGCCCGAAGCGGGCCGAAGCCTCGCTGGCCGCTACCTCCTGCGGTATCGCGGCACCGGCGAGATCGAGGTCGATGGCCGCGTAAGTCGGGTGGAGCGGCGGCCGGGAGAGATCCGCTTCGACTACACCCCCGGCCCCGGCTCGGTCATCGTCACGATCAAGGCGACCGATCCAGGGGCGCGCGGCGACCATGTCCGCGACATCCGGATCACCGCCGAGCGCGACACAGCCCACGCGGACGCGGGCGGGCTTTTCAATCCCCGCTGGCTCGCGCGTGTGGGTGGTATCCGGGCCGCGCGGTTCATGGACTGGATGGATACCAACAACTCCACCCAGACCGACTGGGCCGACCGGCCGAAGCCCGGCGACTACACCTATGCCCGCGCTGGCGTGCCGGTCGAGGTGATGGTGGCGTTGGCGAACCGGCTCGGCGCCGATCCGTGGTTCAACATGCCGCATCGCGCGAGCGACGCCTATGTCGCGGCCTTCGCCTCGTACGTTCGCGATCATCTGGACCCGCGGCGCCGCGCGCATGTCGAATATTCCAACGAGATCTGGAACTGGCAGTTCGATCAGGCGGCCTTCGCGCGCGATCAGGCGCGCAGCCGCTGGGGCCGGAGATCGGGCGACGACGCCTGCATGCAATACGCGGGCGTGCGCGCGGCGGAGGTGGCGGAGATCTGGCGCGAGGTCTTCGGTGCCGGATCGGACCGGCTGGTGCGCGTGATCGCGACCCAGACCGACTGGCCCGGGCTTGAGACCCCGCTGCTCGAAGCGCCGCTCCATGCCGGCGGAGGCGGCGCCGGCGCCCCCTTCGACGCCTATGCCGTCACCGGCTATTTCGGCGGCGCGCTCGGCGGGGACAAGGCGCCGATGGTCCGAGGCTGGCTCGCGGAAGGCGAGCGCGGGGCGCTCGCCAGGGCGCTCCGGGAACTCGACGACGGGCGATTGTCCGGGGACCCGTCGGATTCGATCAAGCGGCTGACGGGCGAACTCTGGCCCTATCACGCGCGGGTCGCACGGGCGCACGGGCTCGATCTCGTCATGTACGAGGGCGGCACGCATGTCGTGGGGCAGGGGGATGCGACGGAGGACGCGGCGCTCACCGCCTTTTTCGCAACGCTGAACTATTCCGAAGGCATGGGCGCGCTCCATGCGCGGCTGCTCGAGGGCTGGCGGTCGGCGGGGGGTACGCTCTTCACCGCCTTCGTCGATGTCGCGGGCCCGAGCCGCTGGGGCAGCTGGGGGGCGCTGCGCCATCTCGACGACGACACGCCGCGCTGGCGGGCGCTGCGGAGCTTCAACACCGACAATCCCGCCTGGTGGGACAGCCGCCCCGCCTCCGACTTCACCCCGCGCTAATTCCGGGGTGGTTCCATCGCCTCACGCTCTTCGTCTTCAACTCATCGTCTCGAACTCCATCGGCTTGGGACCGTCATGCTCAGCATCATCATTCCCGCCTATAACGAGGCCAGCGTGATCGGACGCTGCCTCGCCTCCGTGCTCGCGGCCGACGATCCCGGCTGTCCCGTCGAGATCATCGTCAGCGCCAATGCCTGCCGTGACGGCACGGTGGAGCGCGCCCGCGCCAACGCGGCCGTGGCCCGCCGGCGGGGATGGCGGCTCGTGGTGATCGACCGCGCCGAGCCGGGCAAGCCGGGCGCGTTCAACGCGGGCGACGCGGCTGTGCAAGGCATGAGTGTGCAAGGCGGGGGCGCGCAGGGTGGGATACGGCTCTATCTCGACGCGGACGTGGCGATCGAGCGCGGCATGCTCCGCGCCCTCGTCGCCGCCCTCGACGTGCCCGAGCCGCGCTACGCGAGCGGCAGGCTGATGATGGAGGCGCGGGGCGGGCGTTTCACCCGCTGCTACGCCCGGCTCTGGTCGCGGCTGCCGTTCATGGCGCGCACCGTGCCCGGCTGCGGGCTTTTCGCGGTCAACGCGGCGGGTCGCGCCCGCTGGGATGCCTTTCCCGACGTGCTCGCCGACGACATCTACGTTCGCCTGCTCTTCGCACCGGCCGAGCGCGTCGCCGTCGCCGCGCGCTACCACTGGCCGGTCGCCGAGGGTTTCGGCGCGCTGGTCCGCGTGCGCCGCAGGCAGCGCGCGGGTGTGACCGAGATCGCAGGGCGCTTCCCCGAGCTGATGGCGAACGAGGACAAGACGCCGCTCGGCGCGGGAGGCACGATGCGCCTGGCGCTCGGCGATCCGCTCGGCTTCGCCGCCTATTCTCTCGTCGGATTGGCGGTGCGGGCGCGGCGGCCGTCGCGGGAGTGGAGCCGCGCCCGATAGCTCTCCCGTCCGGCCCTCGGTCCCGCCGCGCTACCCGCGTTGCAATGCCCGGCCGATTGAGCGCAAATGGCACGGGGCCGGCCATTCCGAGGGGCGGGCGCGACGGACAGCGGGAGGTCACCGATGAAGGCGATGAGGAAGGCGATCAGGCCGGAGCAGGCGGCGGAGCTCATACCCGACGGCGCGGTGGTGATGATCGGCGGCTTCATGGGCGTCGGCACGCCGGAACGCCTGATCGACGCGATGATCGCCCGGGGCATCCGCGATCTCACCGTGATCGCCAACGACGCCGCCCTGCCGGGCAAGGGAGTCGGCAAGCTCGTGTCCGCCAAGGCGATCAGCAAGGCGATCATGTCGCATATCGGGCTCAACCCCGAGATCCAGCAGCAGACGATCGCAGGCGATGTCGAGGTCGAACTCGTCCCGCAGGGCACGCTGGTCGAGCGCATCCGCGCGGGCGGCGTCGGCCTCGGCGGGGTCCTGACCGCCACGGGGATCGGCACGCCCGTCGCCGAGGGCAAGCAGGTGATCGAGCTTGGCGGCAAGTCCTATCTGATCGAGACGCCGCTCAAGGCGGATTTCTCGCTGATCCGCGCCTATCAGGCCGATTACGCCGGCAACCTCTGCTATTCGTTGACCGCGCATAACTTCAACCCGGTGATGGCGCTCGCGGGCCAGACCGTGCTGGCCGAACCCGAGGTGATCGTGCCGATCGGCGTCATCCCGCCCGACACGGTGAAGACGCCCGGCGTGCTCGTGCACCATCTGCTGACGAGGGCCGCGTGATGGACAAGACGACGCTCAGCCCGAAGGACATCATCGCGCGCCGGGTCGCCCGCGAGATCGAGCCCGGCATGCTGGTCAATCTCGGCATCGGCCTGCCGAGCATGGTGGCGAACCATATCCCCAGCGACGCCGGCGTGTTCTTCCAGGCCGAGAACGGCGTGATCGGCCTCGGCTCCCGCCCCCCTGAGGGGATGGAGGACCCGAACCTGACGGACGCGGGCGGCGGTTTCGTCACCGCCGTGCCGGGCGCCGCCTCGATCGACAGCGCGATGAGCTTCGGACTGATCCGGGGCGGCCATCTCGACATGACGGTGCTCGGCGGATTGCAGGTGGACGAGCGCGGTTTCCTCGCCAACTGGATGGTGCCGGGACAGATGGTGCCGGGCATGGGGGGTGCGATGGACCTGGTGGCCGGGGCGAAACGCGTGATCGTCGCCATGGTGCATTCGGCCAAGGGTTCGCCGAAGATCGTCCCGGAATGCACGCTGCCGCTGACGGCCGCGCGGCGTGTCAGCCTGATCGTGACCGAGATGGCCGTGATCGAACCGACGGAGGAGGGGCTGGTGTTGCGTGAACGCGGCCCCGGCGTCGGCGTCGAGGCGATCCGGGCGGCGACCTCCGCGACCCTCCTCGTGCCGTCGGAGCCGCCGGAGATGACGCTGGCCTGAGGGGGCCGGCAAAGGCAGGGAGAACGCCCATGTGCCGCAACATCAGACCGCTCTTCAATTTCGATCCGCCCGCGACCCAGATGGAGATCCGGGCGGCGGCGCTGCAATACGTGCGCAAGATCAGCGGATTCCAGAAACCGTCGGCGGCCAATCAGGCCGCCTTCGACAAGGCGGTGGACGATATCGCCGCGTCGTCCTCGGCGCTCATCTGGGCGCTCGTGACCAGCGCGCCGCCGCGCGACCGGGAGATCGAGGCGGAGAAGGCGCGGGAACGCTCCCGCCTCCGCTTCGGCGAGGAGCGCGCCTAGCTCGGCGCACGCGGCCCGCGGCGATTTGACCCTCGGGAGGGTGATTGAGTTTCCGGAGGGGAGACAGCTACTTGCACTCTCGGAAGCGGACCAGGGGGGTGCCATGACAGTCGAGCTGGCGCGGAAGCAGCGCGTCGTTCGAGAGTCGCGCGAGAACCGTCTCGAAATGGCGATCGGACACGAGGTGCGCGCCCAGCGCAAGCGGCTCGGGATCACCGTCACCGATCTCGGCGCCGCGACCGGCCTCTCGGTCGGGATGCTCTCCAAGATCGAGAACGGCAATATCTCGCCCTCGCTGACGACCCTCCGGGCGTTGACCGCCAGCCTCGGCGTCTCGCTCGGCGCGCTCTTCCGGCGCTATGACCAGCCCCGCGCCGCGACCTTCGTCAAGGCTGGCGAGGGGCAGGAACTCGAACGGCGCGGGACGCGGGCGGGCCACCGGTACAGCCTGCTCGGCCAGTCCGGCGATGGCGCGGACGGCGTCGTGGTGGAGCCCTATCTGATCTGCCTCACCTCCGGTTCCGACGCCTTTCCCTCCTTCCAGCATCAGGGGACGGAACTGATCTACATGCTCGAAGGCGCGGTCTCGTATCGCCATGGCGACACGCTCTATCCGATGGGGCCGGGCGACAGTCTCCATTTCGACGCCGACACCCCGCACGGTCCGGAAGTCCTCGACGAACTTCCCGCGCGCTACCTCTCGATCATCTGCTACGCGAAGACCTGAGGCGGACCGGCGGCGGGCCCGCTGGCGGAGGGCTTTGCTCCCGACCTTTTCCGTGCGACCTTTCCCCCGCGACCGCGGGGCCTATCTGTGCCCCATCGCGCCGGGAAAGCGGCGCGCCGAGCCAATCCGGCATGGTCCGGACAAGTCAGGGGGGCAAGGGCCGCATGGCATCTTCCGATCTCGAAACCGTCCCGAGCGGGACACGCGGCGCGGAGGGACCGCCGCGATCCGAACTCAGCCTCACGATCAACGGCCAGCCATGGTCCGGCGTCATCGACAACCGGGTGAGCCTGCTCGACCTGCTCCGCGAGGAAATCGGCCTCACCGGCACCAAGAAGGGCTGCGACCACGGCCAGTGCGGCGCCTGCACCGTCTTCGTCAACGGGCGCCGGGTGAACGCCTGCCTGAGCTTCGCCGTGATGCACCGGGGCGATGATGTCACGACGATCGAGGGGCTCGGCACGCCCGGCGCGCTCGATCCGCTGCAGGCGGCCTTCGTCGCGCATGACGGATTCCAGTGCGGCTACTGCACGCCCGGGCAGATCTGTTCGGCGAAGGCGGTGCTCGAAGAAATCGCGGCCGGCGTTCCGAGCCACGTCACGCGGGACCTGGAAGGCACGATTCCGGTGAGCGAGGCCGAGATCCGCGAGCGGATGAGTGGCAATCTCTGCCGCTGCGGCGCCTATGCCAATATCCTCGCCGCGATCCGCGAAGTGGCGGAGGGCGCGCGATGAGAGCCTTCACCTACGAGAAGCCCGGGACGCTCGCCGAGGCAGCCGCGGCGGGCGCGCTGGAGGGGGCGAAGTACATCGCCGGCGGGACCAATCTCATCGACCTGATGAAGCTCGAAATCGAGACGCCCACGCATCTCGTCGATGTGAACGGGCTGGCTCTCGATCGGATCGAGGAGACGGAGGCCGGCGGTCTCAGGATCGGCGCGCTCGTGCGGAACACCGATCTCGCCGCCGATCCGCGCATCCGCCGCGACTACGCGCTGCTCACCCGCGCGCTGGTCGCGGGCGCCTCGGGGCAGCTTCGCAACAAGGCGACGACGGCGGGCAATCTGCTGCAGCGAACGCGCTGCGCCTATTTCTACGACACGAACATGCCCTGCAACAAACGCAGGCCCGGTTCCGGCTGCGCGGCGCTCGACGGGGTGAACCGGCAGCTCGGCGTGATCGGCACGTCGGAGGCCTGTATCGCCACGCATCCGAGCGACATGGCGATCGCGCTCCGCGCGCTCGACGCGGCCGTGGAGACCGTGCGCGGCGATGGCGAGACCCGAACGATCCCGATCACCGATTTCTACCGCCCGCCGGGCGACACGCCGGAGATCGAAACGGATCTGGCGCCGGGCGAGTTCATCACCGCCGTGACCCTGCCGCCGCCGCTCGGCGGGGCGCAACTCTATCACAAGGCCCGCGACCGCGCCTCCTATGCCTTCGCGCTCATCTCGGTCGGGCTGGTGCTGCGCGAGGACGGTACGGGCCGGGTCGCGGTGGGCGGCGTGGCGCCGATGCCGTGGCGCATCGAAGCGGCCGAGGCCGAGCTTGGTCAGGGCGCCGCCGCCGTTTGTGAAACGCTCTTCGCCGGCGCGCGGCCGACGAAGCAGAACGCCTTCAAACTGCCTCTCGCGGAACGCGCGCTCGCCGCGCTGCTCGCCGAGGCGAGGAGCTGAGCGATGCTGTTCGACACCCCGGCTACCGAGAACCCGATCGACCGGCTGCGCGAGATCGGCCAGTCGCGCGCCCGCGTCGATGGGCCGCTCAAGGTCTCAGGCACCGCGCGCTATTCCTATGAATACCACGATGTGGCGCCCGACATCGCCTATGGCTATCCGCTGGGCTCGGCGATCGCCAAGGGCCGCGTGCGCGGCATCGACACCGCCGCGGCCGAGGCGGCGCCCGGCGTGATCGGTGTGCTGACGACGCTTGAGGCCCCGCGTCACGCGCTTGGCCCGATGAACACCGCGATGCTCTTCGGCGGCGACGAGGTCGAGCATTACCACCAGGCGATCGCGGTCGTCGTCGCGGAGAGCTTCGAACAGGCCCGCGCCGCCGCCGCGCTGCTCGGCGTGGATTATGAGGCACAGCCCGGTTCGTTCGATCTGGAGGAGGCCGCGCGGGAAGTCGCGGACGAGCCGCTCGGCAACGATGCCTCGCATGGTGATTTCGAGACCGCCTTCGCGGATGCACCGGTCCAGCTTGACGTGACCTACCGCACGCCCGACCACACCCATGCGATGATGGAGCCGCATGCGACGCTCGCGGCCTGGGACGGGGACGAGCTGACCGTCTGGAGCGCGAACCAGATGATCGGCTGGGGCACGCGGGACCTTTCCGCCGCGCTCGGTATCCCGCGCGCCAAGGTCCGTCTGCTCGCGCCCTTCATCGGCGGCGGCTTCGGCGGAAAGCTCTTCGTGCGCTCCGACGTGGTGATGGCCGCGCTCGCCGCGAAGAAGTTCGGGCGCGCGGTCAAGATCGCGCTGCCGCGGCCGCTCGTGATCAACAACACGACCCATCGCCCGGCGACGATCCAGCGGCTTCGGCTCGGCACGGACCGGGACGGCCGGCTGCTCGCCTTCGGCCATGAGAGCACCTCGGGCAATCTGTCCGGCGGCGGTGGCGAGACCGCGACGCAGCAGTCGGCGTTCCTCTACGCCGGGGCGAACCGGCGCGTGGGCGAGCGGCTCGGGCTGCTCGACCTGCCCGAGGGCCATGCGATGCGCGCGCCGGGCGAGGCTTCGGGCATGATGGCGCTCGAAGCGGCGATGGACGAGATGGCCGAGAAGCTCGGGATCGACCCCGTCGAATTCCGGATCATCAACGACACCCAGGTGGTACCCGGCGAAGAAACGCCCTTCTCGGAACGGCGGTTCGCTGAATGCCTGCGGACCGGCGCGGAAAAGTTCGGCTGGTCTGATCGCTCCGCGAAACCGGCCGAGCGGCGGGAGGGCCGCTGGCTGATCGGCATGGGGGTCGCCGCCGCCTTCCGCAACAACCTGCTCATGCCCTCGGGGGCGCGGGCGCGCCTCTCGCCGGATGGCACGGTGGTGATCGAGACCGACATGACCGATATCGGCACCGGCTCCTACACGATCATCGCGCAGACGGCGGCGGAGATGATGGGCGTGCCGCTCGACCTGGTGACGGTCAGGCTGGGCGATTCCCGCTATCCGGTCTCGGCCGGGTCGGGCGGCCAGTTCGGCGCGAATTGCGCGACCTCGGGCGTCTATGCCGCCTGCGTGGCGCTCCGGACGAAGATCGCGGAGCGGGTCGGCACCGATCCGGACGGGGCGGTGTTCGAGGAAGGCGAGATCCGCTGGGGCAACAGCGCCGTGCCGCTCGCGGAAGTCGCGGCGAAGGGCGAACTCGTCGCCGAGGACACGATAACCTTCAAGAAGCTCGGCCAGCAGTACCGCCAGTCGACCTTCGGCGCGCATTTCTGCGAGGTCGCGGTCGACGCGGCGACGGCGGAGATCCGGGTGCGCCGCATGCTCGCCGTCTGCGCGGCCGGGCGCATCCTGAACCCGCTCACCGCGCGAAGCCAGGTGATCGGCGCGATGACCATGGGCGTCGGCTCCGCGCTGATGGAGGAACTCGCGGTCGATACCACCCGCGGCTTCTTCGCGAACCATGATCTCGCGGGCTACGAGGTGCCGGTCCATGCCGACATCCACGAGCAGGAGGTGATCTTCCTCGACGAGGTCGATCCGATCTCCTCGCCGATGAAGGCGAAGGGCGTGGGTGAACTCGGGCTCTGCGGGGTTTCCGCGGCGGTGGCGAACGCGGTCTACAACGCGACGGGCGTGCGCGTGCGCGATTACCCGATCACGCTCGACAAGCTCCTGCCGGAGATGCCGCCGTTCTAGGTCTTTCCGCCCGCTTTTTTCCGCCTCGGGGCTGGAACAAAACCGCGCGGGGAACGATAGCTGAGCAAGAAGGGGCCGCCCGTCCCGGAAGGAAGGGCGGCCCTCTCTCATGGAAGGGAACGAGATGCGAAACCTCTCCGATCAGGGCCAGGAAATCGCCCGCCGCGCCGCCGAGCGTCATGGCGTCAGCCCCGAGGCGGCCGCGGAGATGCTCCGCGCGCTCGCCGTCGGCCATGGCAACCAGGCCCAGTTCAGCCATCCCGAGCTCGGCGGGATGGGACAGTGGTCGCGCGGCGGCATGCTGATGATCGGCGACATGTTCAACAACGCGCTGAAGGCGCGCGTCGACGCGCTCGCGAACGATCTGGCCTTCCAGCTCGGCGGGGTCGAGGTTCTGCGTCGCGCGGAGGGAACGGGCTTCGGCTTCGCTTCCGGCCCCGCCTGGCCGACGGAATTCGGCTCTCCCTCCTCCAGCGGGGCGCAGAACGACATGCGCTACGCCTTCTTCCCCGAGACGCTCCGGCTCGCGATCGTTCGGGGCGGCGAGATGGAGGTCTATGACAGCGGCGAGCACCGGATCACCGGCGCCGGACAGCAGCAGGGCGGGGGCCAGACGCTCAGCTTCTCGACCCCGACGGGTCCCGTGAGCCTCAGCGATCTGCGCCGGATCGATCGTTCCGAAGCGGCGTCCGCGCCATCGGCCGAGACAATGCCCAAGACACTGCCCGAGACATCGCCACGGACCCCGCCCGCGGCGCCTCCCGAGCCGCCCGCCGCGGCGGGGGCGGCCCCGATGGCGGTCCCCATGCCATCCGAGCCTCCGCGTCCGGCATCCTCCGCGACCTCGTCCGCCAGCGCGGCCCCGTCCGCGCGGCCATCCGGCGGCGGGCACCATGACATATTCGACGCGCTGGAGCGGCTCGCCGATCTCAAGGCGCGCGGCATCCTGACGGAAGAGGAATTCGCCGAGAAGAAGCGGGATCTTCTCTCGCGGATCTGACAAGAGGACAGAATGATCATCGATATCCACGCGCGGCTCGACTACAAGCTCGCGCCGAATACCACCGTGTTGCTGCAGATCGAGACCGCGTCGCTGCCCGATCAGCGCATCGTCGACACGACGACCGATGTGCCCGACCCGGAGATCTTCGTCCGGGTGCCGGCCGAGGACCAGATCGGCGAGCGCTCCTGGATCGTGCCGGGCGAGCGGTTGCTCTGCGACTATCGCGCGCGCGTCGAGATCGACCGGCCGAGGGTCAAGCTGGCCGGGCTCGCGGTGACGCCGTCGCATGAACTGCCGGGCGAGGTGGTGAAATACACGCTCGGCTCCCGCTTCATCGTGCCGGAGCTTTTCGCCCCCTTCGTCGCGAAGCAGTTCGAGGGCCTGGAGGGCGGCGATCTGGTCGCCAAGGCGCGGGACTGGATCGAACGGAGCCTCTCCTATGTCCCGGGCGCGAGCAACGGGACGACGACGGCGGCGGATACGTTCATGACGCATCAGGGCATCTGCCGCGACTACGCGCATCTGATGGTCGCCTTCGCCCGCGCCGGCGGAATCCCGGCGCGCATGGTCAGCGTCTACGCGCCGAGCGTCGAGCCGCCGGATTTCCACGCCGTGAGCGAGGTCTTCCTCGACGGCGCCTGGCATCTCGTTGATGCGACCGGCATGGCGGATGCGGCCAGCATGGCGAAGATCGGCGTCGGGCGCGACGCGGCCGACATCGCCTTCCTGACGATCATGGGCGAGAACGAACTCGTGGAGCAGGATGTCATGGTCAAGGAGGTCTGAGGCACGGTGATCCGAGGCACGGTGATCCGAGGCACGCGTTCACGGCTTGATGACTTACGCGCGCGGGCCCCGGGCTTGACTTCCGCGCCCCGACCGAGGGGTACTGGCGGCGGGGAAGCGAGCGGGAGTCCGGGGGATGGGTGGTCGCGCGTTCCGGTTCTTGTCGGCGCTTGCGATGCTCGGCTTCGCGAGCGGTTGCGGCTCGTCCTCGCCGGCCGGGTCCGAGGCATCGTCTCCGGCGCTCTACCCCAACGAGACGCCGGAGCTCCGCGCGTTGATCAACGAATACGCCGACGGCTACGGCGTGCCGCGCGATCTGGTGCAGCGGGTCGTGATCCGGGAGTCGGACCACCGGCCGGGTGTCCGCAACGGCCCGTACTATGGGCTGATGCAGATCCTGCCGGAGACCGCCCGCACCATGGGCTACAGGGGGGCGCCGGATGGGCTGCTCGATGCCGAGACCAACTATGGCGTGAAGTACCTCCGCGGCGCCTGGATCGTCGCGGATGGCGATCGGGACGAAGCGGTCGGCTGGTACGCGCGCGGCTATTACTACGAAGCGAAGCGGAAGGGCCTGCTCGAGGAGACCGGGCTCAGGTAGACGAGAGGCGCCCGGGCTGGGAGCAAGCGAAACACACGCCCGGAAAGCCCGCATCGAGGCTCCGCGCTGGCGGGGAATGGAGGTTGGAGATGAAGAATCCCTGGATGAGCGCCTGGCTCAGCGCCGCCAATACGGTCGCGAACACGGCTGCGGGGCAGATGCGCGGCGCCTGGATGGCCGAGGCCCAGCGGCAGCAGAAGGCCTTTCTTGACCAGTGGACGAAGGCCTGGATGTCCAGCTGGACGCCGGCACCGCGCGAGAAGCGCCGTTCGCGGAAGCGATAGCACCGGGGTCGGGCCTCCCCTCGGCCGTCCGGTGACGATCCCTTGCTGACGCGCTCCTGGCTGCGGGGCCGAGGCCCGGCGGCGCTGCTGCTCGCCGCGGTCCCGTCGGAAGTCCCAGCGGTGGAGTTCGGGAACCTGTCCGCGCTGGACCTGCGGGCGGCCTGTGTCGCCTATCTGCAGATCGACCTCGGCGCCCGCTACCGCGCGGGCGCGTTGAGCCAGCGCCACTATGGCGCCGAGGCGAGCGCGCTGGCCTCCCTGATGCGCGGCGAGGGCGGGCGCCCGAACGCCGGGCTGGAGCGCCGGATCGACGCGATGATGGAATGGATCGCCGCCGAACGCCCGGGCGACGCCGAGGTCGCCGCGAAGGCGGAGCAGTGCCGGGGCGTTCTGGGTCTCTAGTCGCCGGCGCGGCCGCGCCGCGGGACAATCTCGGGCTATTTCTTCGAGATCGCCTCGATCGTCTCGCCGCTCAGCTTGTCGGCCCCCTGGCGGGCCACGTCGGCCATCGCGACGATGCCGACCAGCTTGTCACCCTCGGTGACATAGAGCCGCCGGATCTGCTTCTCCTGCATCAGTTCCGCGGCGGCCTCGACATCGGAGTCGGGTTCCACGCAGACCGGATCGGGCGTCATCACGTCGCGGACGGGCGTGTCCGGACCGGAGCCCCTGGCAACGCCCCGCACCACGATGTCGCGGTCGGTGACGACTCCGACCAGCCGGCCCCCGTCGAGCACGGGCAGCGAGCCGAAGTTCCCGCTCTCCATCCGCGCCGCGACCGTGGCGATGCTGTCGCCGGCCTCGGCGGTGTCCGGGTTCGCGGTCATGACTTCGGAAATGCGCATGGGTTTTGCCCTTCTTCGGCTGAATATGCCGAATCAACACGCGCGGGAGAGGTCCGGTTCCAAGGGGAGGGGGCTGACCCCGCGCGTGAGCGGCGGGCCGCCGAAGCCGCCTCCGCGCAGGCTTGGCGACCGCCCGGAAGCTGGAGACAACCCAGGCGGCCGCGTCCCTCAGCGGTTCACAACCACTCTGGCGTTCTCGAACGGCGAACCGAACCCCGCCCCGCGCCGCTCTCCGCCTCAGCCCGCCGCGCGGGACTGGCGCTTGCGCTCGTGCGGGTCGAGGTGGCGCTTGCGGAGCCGGATGTGGCGCGGTGTGACCTCGACGAGCTCGTCCGGCTCGATATAGGCGATCGCCTGTTCCAGCGTGAGCCGGATCGGCGTCGTCAGCCGAACCGCCTCGTCGGTGCCCGAGGCGCGGACATTGGTGAGCTTCTTTCCCTTGAGCGGGTTCACTTCGAGATCGTTGTCGCGGCTGTGCTCGCCGAGGATCATCCCGGTGTAGACCTGCTCGCCCGCGCCGATGAAGAAGCTGCCGCGGTCTTCCAGATTGAAGATCGCGTAGGCGACCGAGGTGCCGTCCTCCATCGAGATCAGCACGCCGTTCCGCCGCCCCGGGATCGGCCCGCGATAGGGCGTCCAGTCGGAGAAGACGCGGTTCATGACGCCGGTGCCGCGGGTGTCGGTCAGAAATTCGCCGTGATAGCCGATGAGGCCCCGGCTCGGCACCAGCGCGACGATGCGGGTCTTGCCGCCCGCGCCGGTGCGCATCTCGGAAAGCTCGGCCTTGCGCTGGCTGAGCTTGTCGACGACGACGCCGGAATATTCCTCGTCCACGTCGATCGTGACTTCCTCCAGCGGCTCGTGGCGCTCGCCGTCGCGCTCCTCGAAGAGCACCTGCGGTCGGGAGATCGAAAGCTCGAAACCCTCGCGGCGCATGTTCTCGATCAGGACGCCCATCTGCAGTTCGCCGCGCCCCGCGACCTCGAATGCGTCGCCGCCGGCCGTGTCGCTCACGCGGATCGCGACATTGGTCTCCGCCTCGCGCATCAGGCGGTCGCGGATCACCCGGCTCTGCACCTTGTCGCCGTCCCGGCCGGCGAGCGGCGAATCATTGATCCCGAAAGTGACGGAGATCGTCGGCGGGTCGATCGGCTGCGCCGGGATCGCCTCGCTAACCGAGAGATCGCTGATCGTGTCGGCGACCGTCGCCTTCGACATGCCGGCGAGGCTCACGATATCGCCCGCTTCCGCCTCGTCGATCGGCTGGCGCTGCAGCCCGCGGAAGGCGAGCACCTTCGAGACGCGGAAGCGCTCGATCTCCTTGCCCTCGCGCGAGAGCGCCTTGACCATCTGCCCGGTCCTGACTTTGCCGGTCTCGATCCGGCCGGTCAGCAGCCGCCCGAGGAACGGATCGGCGGCGAGCGTCGTCGCCAGCATCGAGAAGGGCTCATCGACATGTGCGAGCTGTTTCGGCGCCGGCGCGTGGTCGAGGATCAGCTGATAGAGCGCGTCGAGGTTCTCGCGCGGCCCGTCCAGTTCCTGATCGGCCCAGCCGGCGCGGCCCGAGGCGTAAAGCACCGGAAAGTCGAGCTGCTCCTCATTCGCATCGAGGCTCACGAAAAGGTCGAATACCTCGTCCAGCGCCCGGTCCGGCTCGGCATCCGGCTTGTCCACCTTGTTCAGCACCACGATGGGCCTGAGGCCGAGCCGGAGTGCCTTCGCGGTCACGAACTTGGTCTGCGGCATCGGGCCTTCGGCCGCGTCGACCAGCAGCACGACGCTGTCGACCATGGACAGGATGCGCTCCACCTCGCCGCCGAAATCGGCGTGGCCGGGCGTGTCGACGATATTGATCCGATGCCCCTGCCACTCGACCGAGGTCGCCTTGGCGAGGATCGTGATCCCGCGTTCGCGTTCGAGATCGTTCGAATCCATCGCCCGCTCGACGGTTGCCTGGTTGTCGCGGAAGGTACCCGACTGCTTGAGCAGCTGATCCACCAACGTCGTCTTGCCGTGGTCGACGTGGGCGATGATCGCAATGTTTCTCATATCCATCGGGCAAATCCTCGGCGGGGCCCCTTGCCCCGGCGTGCCCATAGTGCCGCGGCGGCGAAAAGGCAACCGCGCTGACCCATTCCGCCAGCGAGAAATGCGGGTGATGACAGGGCCCGCGGACTGTGCCTAGGGTCCGGGCGGGGCAGCGACAGGAAGGAAACTACATGCTTGCGGCGCGGATCTCGACCCTCGGCGAACCCCTCGAACTGGTGGAGACGCCCCGCCCGGACCCGGGCCCGGGCGAAGTCCTGATCGCCGTGCGGGCCTGCGGGGTCAACTTCGCCGATACGCTGATGGTCGCGGGCAAATATCAGGAGAAGCCGGACCTGCCGCTCACGCCAGGGCTCGAGGTCGCGGGCGAGGTCGTCGCGCATGGGGCGGGGGTGAGCTATCCGCCCGTGGGCACCCGCGTCGCGGCCCTGCCGCGCTNGGGCTCGAGGTCGCGGGCGAGGTCGTCGCGCATGGGGCGGGGGTGAGCTATCCGCCCGTGGGCACCCGCGTCGCGGCCCTGCCGCGCTCGGGCGGGTTCGCGGAATGCCTGACCGTCGCCGCCGACCGCTGCGTGGCCGTGCCCGATGCGATGCCGGATACCCATGTCGCGGGCTTCCTGATCGCCTATGGAACGAGCCATGTCGCCCTCGCGCATCTCGCCGCCCTCCGGCCCGGCGAGCGGCTCGCCGTCCTCGGCGCCGCCGGCGGGGTCGGGCTGACCGCCGTCGAGATCGGCGCGCGGATGGGAGCGGAGGTCATCGCTGTCGCCCGCGGGGCCGAGCGGCTCGCCATCGCGTCCGCGGCCGGTGCGCGCCATGCGATCGACGCGGACAGCCCCGACCTGAAGGATCAACTGAAAGCGCTCGGCGGCGTCGATGTGCTCTACGACGCGGTCGGCGGCGCGCTCTTCGAGGCGGGGTTCGGCGCCTGCCGCCGCTTCGCGCGCGTGCTGCCGATCGGTTTCGCCGGCGGGGGTGTGCCGAAGATCCCGGCCAATATCCTGCTCGTGAAGAACATCTCCGTCCACGGGCTCTATTTCGGCGGGCTCGTCGAGCACCGCCCCGAGATCGCCGCCGCGAGCATCAAGGCGCTGCTCGCCTGGTACGAACACGGCTGGATCAAGCCGCATGTGAGCCACGTCCTGCCGCTCACCGAAGCCAACGCGGCGCTCGACCTGCTCCGGAGCCGCTCGGCGACCGGCAAGGTCGTCATCGAGATGTCATAGGGCGGACCGCGGGCCGGGGCCCGCGCGCTCACACGCCTTGCGTGTTCACATAGACCGAATAGAGCGATTTGCTCGCCGCCATGAAGAGCCGGTTGCGGTTGCGCCCGCCGAAGGCCACGTTGGCGCAGCGTTCGGGCAGGTGGATATGGCCGATCGCAGCGCCCGCGCTGTTGATGATCCGCACGCCGTCGAAGGCCTCGCTCATGCCCCAGCCGCACCAGAGGTTGCCGTCCATATCGACGCGGAACCCGTCCGGCCGTTCGCCGGGCTCGGTCTGGTAGAAGACGCGGTTGTTAGTGAGGCTCCCGTCATCGCCGACGTCGAAGACACGGATCACGCGCGGATTGGCGGCGGCCTCCACGACATAGAGGAGCGACTCGTCCGGCGAGAAGGCGAGGCCATTCGGCCGCCCGACATCGCCCGAGACAACCCGGATCTCGCCGCTCCGCCCATCGACGCGGTAGACGTTGGTGGGCAGTTCCGGCTCGGCCTTGAACCCCTCGTAGACGCCGAGGATGCCGAAGGGCGGATCGGTGAACCAGATCGAATCGTCGGATTTCACCACCACGTCGTTCGGCGAGTTCAGCCGCTTGCCCTCGAACCGGTCGGCGAGAACCGTGATGCTCCCGTCATATTCGAGCCGCGTCACCCGGCGCTCGCCATGCTCGCAGGAGATGATCCGCCCCTGCCGGTCGCGGGTGTGGCCATTGGCGAAATTCGACGGGTTCCGGAACTCGTCGACCGCGCCCGTCACCTCGCTCCAGCGCAGCGTCCGGTTGTTCGGGATGTCGGACCAGAGGAGGCAACGCTGATCGCCGACCCAGACCGGCCCCTCGCTCCAGCGCGCGCCGGTCCAGAGCTGCTCGACCCCGGCGGCGTCGAGCCGGTAGCGGGTGAAGGTCTCGTCGAGGATCTCGAAGGCGGGATCGGGATAGCGCGTGACACTCTCCCACCGCGCATGGGCCTTCATCGCGGATGCGCCCAATGCCAGACCTCCGAGTGCCAGACCCGTGACATGGCGCCGACTGACCTCCTCCATCGAGGTTCCTCCCTTGTCGTTATGGTTGTGAGGGCGAACGTAGCGCGCGATCCGGCGATGCGTAGGGTGGATCTGGCTCCTCGCCCCGGCGTTCGGCGGATAACCCCGAGCGATCTTGTCGGAATTGCCGCCGCGTCCTACCTTCTCGCCGGTGAAGGAGAGGCGGCGAAGAAGCGGTGATGAGAGAAGGGAGCGGGCTTGCACGATCGAAACTCGCGCGCGGCGTCTACCTCGGCTGCGGCGTCTGTTTCGTCGCGCTGGGCGCGGTCGGCGTCGTGCTCCCGGTCTTGCCGACGACGCCGTTCCTGATCCTCGCCGCCGCCTGTTTCGCGCGCTCCTCCGAAAAGCTTGAGCGCCGGCTGCTCGACCACCCCCGCCTCGGCCCGCCGCTCCGCGCCTGGCGCGAGCACGGCGCCATCCCGCGGCGGGCGAAAGTCCTCGCGCTCGCCGGCTGCGCGCTCGGCTTCGCGCTGTTCCTCCTCGGCGGCCCTCACGGCTGGCCGCTGACCGCCGCGGTCGCGCTCCTGATGCTCGGCGGCATGACCTTCGTCCTCACCCGTCCCTCGCATCCGTAGGGTGGGCGATCCGCCCACCACGGCGCGGCGAGGCGGCGAAGTGGTGGGTGCGAGCACCCACCCTACGTGCTATCGAGCGTTGAATCGCGCAATTGGAGATATGATCGAGTTTATCTCGTCCCCGCCACCCGCTCGATAAAGATCCAAGTTAAGCTGAGCAGGCCGCGTCTGAAGCAAGAACGGTTGTGCAAACGCGCCGAGCGCTTCTACGACATCCACGACCGGAAAGTCTCGCCGATCAACGAGGGCTTGCGCCACATGCCGTTGAGCCGGTCTAGATAGGAGGACCGGCGGAGGCATTTCGGCGCGGCGGTCGATGAATGCTACCACAGTCTCCCATCCGCCGTAGAATACTTCCATGAAGCCTTGATCGTATGGAACAGGCACAACGATCAGATTCTTCATCTCGTCATGGTAGATCGCGTCTTGTTCGCCTTGCGCGCTTGGAATGATGGCTAGCCGGAGGCCGCGCGCCGCTTGTAACTGGGTCCGGTTAATCTTTACGCTTGTTCCGACCCACTGGTCAGGCTGGGGTCTTCCGACGAACAAGTCTGCCTTCCAAAGGTCTCCTATCGTCGAGGGTAGCCTGTTGCGTTCTGGTCTTCGCCTAAATGCTGCTGCGGCCGTCTCGATGTGACGTTTCAGTCGTACAGGCTGTCCCCGCACGCCGGAAAGAAGCCTGGAGTTATCGGTGAGCGAATCTCGAACGCTTTGGATCAGATTAATTCTGCCGCTCTTTTCGGCGCCGAACAGTAAAGATTGAGGATCATCTCCTCTTATTCGGCAGTGTCTATGGAGTGCATCGTTGATACGCTCCAAAACCTCAGGGTCTCGATTAATGATAGCATCGTGTACGGCATACTCAAAACATACGCCCGGCTCTCCATCGTTTGGATTACGGTTTCGAGCAAGCTGCCGCAATAAAACCTTCTCATGTCCGCCGTAATCTTGTACGACTTCGTCGCGCAACGAAAACAATAGAGCAGCTAATATTGGTCTAACCACTGCATACAATGCGGATACTTCAGCGCCGACAGGATTTCCCTGAATCTCTCTCCGAAGATCCATTTGTCACCCATCCATCTTCAGCGCATTGATGAACGCCTCCTGCGGAATATCCACCCGCCCGAACTGGCGCATCTTCTTCTTGCCTGCCTTCTGCTTCTCCAGAAGCTTGCGCTTGCGGGTGGCGTCGCCGCCGTAGCATTTCGCGGTCACGTCCTTGCGGAGCGCGGAGATCGTTTCGCGGGCGATGATGCGGCCGCCGATGGCCGCCTGGATCGGGATCTTGAAGAGGTGCTGCGGGATCAGTTCCTTGAGCTTCTCGACCATGGCGCGGCCCCGGGCCTCGGCGCGGGCGCGGTGGACCATGGTGGAGAGCGCGTCCACAGGCTCGTCGTTGACGAGGATCTGCATCTTGACGAGATCGTCTTCCTGGTACCCCGTCACCTGGTAGTCGAAGGACGCATAGCCCTTGGTCACCGATTTCAGCCGGTCGTAGAAGTCGAAGACCACCTCGTTCAGCGGCAGGTCATAGACCACCATCGCGCGCGATCCGGCATAGGTGAGGTCGAGTTGCACGCCGCGGCGGTCCTGGCAGAGTTTCAGCACGTCACCGAGGAATTCGTCCGGCACGAGGATCGTCGCCTTGATCCGGGGTTCCTCGATATGGTCGATACGCACCACATCGGGCATGTCGGCGGGGTTGTGCAGCTCCAGCATCGTGCCGTCGGTCTTGTAGATGTGGTAGACGACCGAGGGCGCGGTGGTGATGAGGTCGAGGTTGTACTCGCGCTCCAGCCGGTCGCGGATCACTTCGAGATGCAGAAGCCCGAGGAAGCCGCAGCGGAAGCCGAAGCCGAGCGCGGCGGAGGTCTCCATCTCGGCGGAGAAGCTGGCGTCGTTCAGTTGCAGCTTCTCGATCGCGTCGCGCAGCGCCTCGAAGTCGGAGGCATCGACCGGGAAGAGGCCGCAGAAGACCACCGGGATCGAGGGCTGGAAACCGGGCAGCGGCTCGGTCGCGCCCTTGCGCTCGTGGGTGATCGTGTCGCCGACGCGGGTGTCGCGCACCTGCTTGATCGAGGCGGTGAGAAAGCCCAGCTCGCCGGGGCCCAGTTCCTCGACCGGCTGCATGCCGGGGCGGAAGACGCCGACGCGGTCCACCGGATAGAGCGCGTTGGTCGACATCATCCTGATCCGGTCGCCCTTGCGGAGCCTGCCGTCGATGATGCGTACGAGGACGACGACGCCGAGATAGGCGTCGTACCAGCTGTCGACCAGCATCGCCTTCAGGGGCGCGTCCGGGTTGCCATGCGGATGCGGCAGACGGGCGACGATGGCTTCGAGCACGTCGCCGATGCCGATGCCGGTCTTCGCCGAGATGCGGATCGCGTCCTGCGCCTCGATGCCGATCACATCCTCGATCTGCTCGATGACACGTTCCGGCTCGGCGGCGGGCAGGTCGATCTTGTTGAGGACCGGGACGATCTCGTGGCCGGCGTCGATCGCCTGGTAGACATTGGCGAGCGTCTGCGCCTCGACGCCCTGGGAGGCGTCCACGACGAGGAGCGAGCCCTCGACCGCGCGCATCGAGCGGCTGACCTCATAGGCGAAATCGACATGGCCGGGCGTGTCGATGAGGTTCAGGACGTAGTGCTGGCCGTCCGTCGCGCGGTATTCGAGGCGCACGGTCTGTGCCTTGATGGTGATGCCGCGCTCGCGCTCGATATCCATCGAGTCGAGCAGCTGCTCCTTCATCTCGCGGTCCGAGACGGTGCCGGTCGCCTGGATCAGCCGGTCGGCCAGGGTGGATTTCCCGTGGTCGATATGGGCGACAATGGAGAAGTTTCGGATGCGCGAAATGTCGGTCATGGCATCGGCTGTATGGGGCCGGGCTCGGGGGTCGTCAAGCCGATCGCTGAGCTCCGTCAGGGTGTCGTGCAGGAACCCGTGATGGCTTTGAGCGGGCAGTCCGTTCTGAGCTGGCTGCCCATCGCGGCCATTACCTCGGGTTGGGTCAGGTGTATAAGTTTAGACTTGATCTGACATCTGGTGTCCGGATGTCGGTCATGTTCCGCCTGTCAGCCTCCGATCGGGCGGCGATCATTTTTTCCCTCGCGATCGGGGCCGCGTCAAG